>JBDKHH010000110.1:0-13683 GCA_039797785.1 Bacteroidota bacterium
AAATCTGAAATTGGCCAACTGGTTAAGTCGTATCGGAAAGGTGAAAAGCTCTCCATGCAAGAACTGGCTGAACGGTTGGAACTGTCGCGAATTACGATTCAAAATTTAGAATCTGGGAAAAACTTCACGATTGACACCTTACTGAAGGTTCTGCAATATTTTGATACGTTGGCTTCATTGAACGATTTTGTAAAAGGAAAACGAAGCGAAAACGAAGAGGTTGAATCATTATATTAAGTAGATGGCAAAGAATGATATCATTAGTGTTTTTTGTTTCGGCCAAGAGATTGGACGCATCGGTGTGGATGAGAACCAACATCGATCGTCGTTTCAATACAATCCGGAATTTCTAAAAAGTAATCTCTACACGAACTTATTCCCACAAACAGGTATTCTGAAAAGAGTACCGCAAGTTCAGTTGTTTAATCAATTCAATTCAGAAACTTTTAGAGGTGTTCCTCCAATGATTGCTGATTCTTTACCAGACGTCTTCGGAAACATTATTTTCAAGAAATGGTTAGAATCGAGTGATCAACAGTTCAACCAAATTTCAGTCATTGAACAGTTAGCCTACGTAGCGGATCGCGGAATGGGTGCTTTGGAATATCGACCTAGTAAGGAACTTCCACAGTCATCATCCATCGACCTTACAGAAATTATTCTTGTCTTAAAAGAAGTGCTTCACACCAAAGAGGAACTGCATGAATCACGCTTAAATCATGAGGCATTGCTGAATATTTTTAAAATTGGATCTTCAGCTGGTGGGGCACGACCAAAAATCTTGATTTCTGAAAATAGAGAAACGAGTGAAATCATCCCTGGAGATTTGAATCATTCTGCAGACTATACGCATTATTTGGTCAAACTAAACTTAGAGGACGAATTGGGTTATAATCGTGAAGTCATTGAATATAGTTATTACCTCACAGCAACACATTTGGGAATCACAATGATGCCATCAAAACTCATTGAACAGAAACACTTTGCGACACAACGTTTCGATCGACTGAATGGACTAAAAAAACACATTCTTACAGCAAGTGGTTTAACCGGTTGGGATTTTCAGCGTCCAAACGATTCTAGCTATGAAAACCTGTTTGAATTGGCCTTATTCCTAAAAGTGCCTCATCGTGAAATAGAAGAATTGTTCAAACGAATGGTGTTCAATATTACCTTTTACAATACGGATGACCATTTGAAAAATCATTCTTTTGTTTATGATGAAGTAGCAGACAAATGGAACATCTCACCTGCGTATGATCTCACTTATTCATTGAATCCATTGATGAATTATACAAGAACCAGTAGAGCATTATCTGTCAATGGTAAAAGGATTGACATTTCGCTCAAGGATGTTTTAACGATTGCTGAAACGTATACGATTAAAAATGCTAGAAATGTCATTATCGAAATACAGGATTCAATTGAATTTTGGAACCTGCGAGCAAACGAATTGGAAATCCCTACGAACATTATTGATCGTATCAACAAAGATTTTGTACGATTGAATGAAGTTTAAAATTTACGCATACAAATAATGTTTAGCTTGCTCAAAGAAAAAGGTTAAAGCGAAACATCTTTATTCCCTTTTTTATTTCAACTTCAATAGTTTTTCGACCTCAGTGCAAACTCCTGCGTGTGTGTATTTTTTAGCTTCTTGTTGCAATGCTTGTGGAGAAAAGGTGTTTGGTTCCTCGCAAAACATGTCGATTTTTCGTGCTAAGCTTTCTGGATTCAGTGGTTCGAAGAGCATTCCAAACTTACCAAAATCTAAAATTTCAGGGCTTCCACCGGCATTACTTGCAATAACAGGAACGCCGCAGGCCATTGCCTCAATTGTCACCATTCCAAATGTTTCAGCTTTTGAAGCCATGACAAATGCATCAATTGCTTTGAAAAACGTTGCAATATCTTTTCTAAATGGGCGTATGAAAACACGTTCATTTAGTTGATTATCTTCAATCGTCTTGTACATTAAATCAACATATTCTGAACCAGCCTCTTTTGTTGGTTCACCCAAAAAACAACAGATAAACTGTTTATCATTGGCCAATTTCATTGCTTCTAACAATAAAACTTGTCCTTTGTGCGGATCAAATCGTCCAATTAAGCCGATAATGATGACATCTTCTGGTAAATTCAATTCTTTACGTGCCGCTGACTTCGTTATTTCAAGCTCAAATTGTTTCAAATCCAAACCTGAGGGAATCACATGAACTTTTGAAGGTTTCATTTTGGTCATTGTCAGCACTTGTTGTTGCAACCAATTCAGCGGACAAGACCAAACATCGAAATACGAAAAGCGAATCGTATGCAAGAGATTGGTTTTCTTCACGCCTAATTGCATTTCCATAAAATAGGATAAGTGAAGTGTTGATTTCGCTTTACGTTTCGCAATAACGGCAACACTCATATCCCGCGTATCACGTACAATCAGATGAGTAATTTGATTTGAATCAATTATAGATGCTAACTTCTTTCCTGCTGAAAAATCATAATACTTCTTATGCTTTTCGATGGTAATTGTTGGAATTAAAGCCTCTTTTGCAGCTTTTTCGATGGGAGAATCCTTCTTGCACAACAAAAATACGCTGTGCCCTCTTTCCATCATCCAACCAGCATTTTTTAGTTGATTCATTTCTAAACCACCCCAACTAGTTGAACTACACAAATAACCTAAAATATGTCCCATAGAATGAAAGTACTAAAAATGGCGCGATTAAGCTTCTTTTTTAAAATCCTTTAACACCCATCGAACAAGAATAAACGCCAAAAAGGCTAGAATTGACGCCGCCAGAAATGGTGAACCATAACTCCAATCTTCGGAAGGATATTCCTTTCTTGCTGTGTAAAAAATCCACATGAATAATTGAGGTCCAATGATTTCACCCAAGCTCATCATACTTGTGAAAACACCTTGCAATTCTCCTTGTTCATTATTTGCCGTTCCTTTGGAAACAATTGTTCGAATAGCCGGATCAACAATTCCAGAAAGCGCATAAGGAGCGACGATTAAATACATCATCCAGCCCATTTCACCAGGAATGAATGAAATCCCAACCAATGTAAAGAATAAAATTCCTAGCCCCAAACTTGCAGCACCTTTCTCTCCCAAACGCTTGATAATCGCACCTGCAGCGGCTCCTTGAACAATTCCAAAGCACACACCAACAACCGCTAGTGACATTCCAACCTCTTTTGTTGTCCAACCAAACTTAGAAATCGTGAAATAGTTCCAAGCTGAATGAACCGACATATTCGTTAGAATAAGTAAAAAGCTCACGACAAATAAATACTTTAATTTTTTAAATCGACCCATTTGCAACAAAGCACCTAGCGGATTCGCACGTTTTAACTCAAACTTACGACGATCAGAAGCAGGAAGAGATTCTTTCAAAACAAGAAGTCCGTAAATAAAATTAATCAAGGAAAAGATTGCTGCAGCCATAAATGGAGCGCGTGGTCCAAAATCCGTTAATAAACCACCAATAGCGGGTCCGACAACGAAGCCAATTCCAAACGCGGCGCCGATCATTCCAAAGTTTTGTGCACGGTTTTCAGGTAAGGAAATATCGGCGATGTAAGCTGCGGCAGTCGTATAACTTGCCCCGAAAATTCCTGAAACAGCACGTCCTAGCACCAACCAAAACAAATCAGGAGCAAAAAACATGACAATGTAATCCAGTCCCATTCCCAAAACAGAAAGCAACAAAATAGGTCTGCGGCCAAAACGATCACTTAAATTTCCAACAAGTGGTGAAAAAAGAAATTGCATAAAGGCATATGAACCAAGTACTAAGCCATAATATTTTGATGACTCATCAATTGAAACATGTGCCGTTTGAGAAACCAAGGTCGGGAATGATGGAATAATAATTCCTAAACCAATCGAATCAAGACAAATGGTTATTAAGATAAAAATTAAAGCTGTTTTTGAAGATTGTAAACTCATATCATTATTCTGAAATCATTGGTGCTTGTAGTTTGCCCAATTTAATATCGTTGTAAATACTTAAAGCAATTTTGTAATCATCTTTCACCCAACTGCCAGAACTAGCTCCGCGGTAATCACTGGTTTTAAGATAATTTGCATACAACTCATAGATTTCTAACACATCTTTTTCGTCGTAATAGGTGTTTTTCCATTCTTGTGGGAGAATTTCGTATTCATGAATTCCGATTCCTCCGTTGTATATTTTTATAATTCCCATTGAAAATTCAAAAGAAATAACATCTAAATGGCGCTGATCAGCCGCTTTCAAAAGATAGACCATGTGTTGAAAATAGTTTGCTAGGCGATTTTCAAGTTCAGCAGTTGATTCTGGCTTTGTTGGCTTAATACGCCAGACATTGTTCGCCGCATAAAATGGTTCTTCTTTGTCTTTTCCAAGTAATTCAGCTTCACGAATAAATGTCAATTCCTTTCGCGGATTTTTCAATTGTAAAACCACCGCATTCGTATCTGTAAAATTGGTTTCTACATTATACACAATTTTTCGGTCTGAGTACTTTAATTGAATTTTTTGATCTTTTTCAAGCCAACTCCAATTGCCGTAAAAATATTCGCCATTACCTTTTAATTCAGTAAAGCTTTTGTCGGAAAACAAAGATAAAACATGTCCATCCTTTCCTTCTTCCAATTTTTGTGCTTCCTCCAATAAAGGATCTTTGTTTGCAGAAGACAGGGAATGATCAACTGATTCTGACAATCTCCAAATTCCCAAAATGCTTTTTTCATCTTGAATTTTGTTCGATTGACAGGAAACCAAAATCAGGAAAACTAGGAAAGAATAGGATAAGAACTTCATGTGCTATTTAATTAGGTTGTAAAAATAGAAATAATTTGGCGTTATTGTTTTTGTTGAAAAAGGTCGATTTCGCAAGGAAATTGTTCGACTTCAAATCTAATTGTAAGAACAGGTCGTGACCTATCCCTACAAAAGTGTCAAAACAAAAAAAGGCCTTGCTAATGCGAGGCCACTGAAAAAGTGCCTCGTTATTTGAAAGGGTATAAAAAAGCGATTAAGTTAAAAGTGATTTTAACTTAATCGCTTTTTTGTTTTACAAATTTGGACTTACGGATTTATCTTTAAAGTGGTGGTAAAAGACAAAAACGGTCTTTTTGGAGATGATCATCGTCTTTTTATTGACTTTACACGTTAAGTTTAAGGATTCTTTTCAGGTTGACTGTGAAAATTGCTATTGCACCCTGCATTTGCATATTGGTAATGCCATACGATGTTGCTCGACCATAACCATGTACATTTTTTAACTCACTGTTTTTAGCCTCTATTTTATATCGTTGTTTTGCCTTATCCTTGAAGTAATCGGTCTGTTGAAAAACCATTTGTTCTTGATGTAAATCTGATTTTATGGAAACAGAATAAGATTTAGACTTTGCCCCTTCTTTATAACAACCATCTTTTAAAGGACAAATTTTACATTTTTCGACTTCAAAATAATAAGTGTCAACCTGATTTTCCCCTGCGTTTTTTCTACCCTGTCGAGCCTTTCGAATAGCCATGTGACCAGCCGGGCAAACAAACATGTCGGCATCTTTATTATAGTCAAATCTGTCCTCTTCTTTTCTAAATCCTTGTGTTATCGAGGGGTTTAGCTTAGCTACAACTTTAATGTTTTGTTCACCTGTAAGTTTAAGATTCTCTTTTCCAGAATAGGCTGCATCACCAATAATTGTATCAACATCAATCCCGTTTTCTTGACTAATTTCTAAAAGTTTAGGTAGTTCTGGTCCATCTCCCTTTTCGCCTGAAGTTACTACCGCCGCTGTAATAATACGCTCTTCGGTCATTGCTAAGTGAGTCTTATATCCAAAGAATGAACTATCAGCGGATTTATGCCCAGTTTTAGCATCTGTATCTTTAGATAAGGTGAAATTTTCCTGAGTGTCTTCTATTGTTTCTTTCAGCAAGTTTAATTTTTCTTTTACTGCAGGTATCGAACTTAAGACTTGTTCTGTTTCTATTCGCCTCCCCAACTCTTTACAATAAGCCAGCTCCTTTTCCAAATCATTGTCGTTGTTCTTTTCCGGCATGCGTTCTTTCCATTCATCATCGAACGAATAAACTGTTTTGCGAAGTAGTTTTGATCGCTCTCTCAATACTTCAATTGTTGAAAATGGATTCGATCTGGATAAAGAATGAGTAGCATCAACGATAATTGATTTGGAGCGGATTATACCCTTTTCCAAGGCTATGGATACGGTTTTATTAATCAATAGATTTAATAAATCGGTGTCCTTCAAACGCAACTTTCTAAATTTTGTCAACGAACTCGGATTTATTACATCTTCTTCCGGTGACATTTCAAGAAAATACTTAAAGGACATATCAAAACGTGAACGCTCAACTACATCCACATCAGATACAGTGTAAATTGTTTTGAGCAATAAATATTTGAACATTCGAATAGGACTCTCCGCTGTACGCCCATTATTCGTACAATATTTATTTACCAACTCATCGTAAATAAACTTGAAATCTATCAACTCATTAATTTTCCTAAGAAGATTTTCCTTCGGAACAATTAAATCGTATAACGAACTGTATTCACTGAGTTGTATTTTTTGTTGTTGAGCAAGCATCTTTCAAATCTTCTAAATCCATTTGAAGATACCAAAAAAGGAGTAGAAAAACTTTGCTTTCTACTCCTTTTCATTAACATTTAATTCTTAATAGACTTTTTCAGTGGCCTTGCTAATGCAAGACCTTTTTTTCAGCGGAGAGTGAGGGATTAGCTGCGCTGGTCTTCAATTCGTTTCGGCTCGAACCCGATGGTTCTCATCCCATCTCCGCAAAACAAAAAAAGGCCTTGCTAATGCAAGACCTTTTTTTTCAGCGGAGAGTGAGGGATTAGCTGCGCTTGTCTTCACTTCGTTTCGGCTCGAACCCGGTGGTTCTCATCCCATCTCCGCAAAACAAAAAAAGGCCTTGCTAACGCAAGACCTTTTTTACAGCGGAGAGTGAGGGATTCGAACCCCCGGTACCTCTCGGTACAACAGTTTTCAAGACTGCCGCAATCGACCACTCTGCCAACTCTCCGCGACAAAAGTAGTAATACTCTGAATACTGACAAGGGAAATTTGAAAAAAAAATAACTTTTTACTAAAAATAATTTTCATTCATCTTGTTAACAGTGATTTATGGTACGATAAAATTGAAATAAATACACTTTAAACAATAATTAACCATTTCGACGCTACACATAATTCAATTTCTTACCTTTACTTTTAAATACTTTATCTATGAATTTAGCGCGTACAGTACTTTTTATCTTCGGATTGACTTGTGTGAATTTTTCCATTGCTCAAACAAATAATTTGCGCGCATACATGGATAATAAACAGTTTTACGCTCCAGAGGCTGGGAATTACATTGAAATATACTTCCAATTTGTAGGTTATTCAGTGAATTATTTGCCTGTGCCAGAAGGTTTACAAGGAGAAGTAGCTGTATCTATTCAAATTTTAGAGGATACTAAAATTGTTGGACAAGATGCGTACCGTTTGCAAACACCGATTATGAAAGATAGCTTGGTGGATGATTTTTATGATGTTCGTCGTTTTGCACTCAATCCTGGTAAATACACTTTGTCGATTGAATTAATTGACTTAAACTCAAAAAATCCTGCAGTCAAAGCATCCCAAACAATCGTTATTGAAGACCTAGGTGATGCTATAACTGCTTCTGATATTGAAGTTATAGAATACGCGACTAAAGGCGATGAAACAACGAGCTTTTATAAATCAGGGTATGAAATGATTCCGCGTTTATCTACTTTCTTTCCAAGTCAATTAAGCTCATTACCTGTATATTTTGAATTATACAATACAAATACACTTGAAGACTCTGTTTGTGGGTTAAAACAATCGATTATCAATACTGATTCTGGAATTGAACTAAGTGAATTTACAAGTTATACCAAACTTACAACTGCTGAGGTATTACCAATTTTAAGAAATGTAGATATCACTAAAATTCCGACTGGAAAATATGCATTGAATTACACTTTACTTTCACGAAACATGACTGAACTGACTACGCAAAGTTATCTTTTCGAGAGAAGTAATGACGTAGAAATTGTCGTTGATTTTGACAACATGGTTTTAGACCCTTCTTTTCAAGCTTCAATTACCAATGATAGTGTAACGTATTATTTAGAAAGTTTAATTCCAATTGCAAAACCTGCTGAGATTCGAAACATTATCGACGTTTTAAAGATGAAAGACTTGGAAAAGGAACGTAAGCATATTCAAGCATTCTGGTTAAAAACAAGCCCAGGAACAAGTTATGAATCATGGTTAAAATACAAAGTGCAAGTACAACTTGTTGAGCGTTTATATTCGAACAATTTCCAAGAAGGATTTGAAACTGACAGAGGTCGCGTTTATTTACAATATGGATCTCCTACAAACGTGGTTATCCGAGAAGTTTCATCAACAGAATATCCTTATGAAATTTGGCAATACAACAAAATAGGTGTTTTCAGTAATAAACGTTTTATTTTCTACAATCCTGATTTAGTGAACAATGCTTATCGATTATTGCACTCAGATATGATTGGTGAATTAAAAAATCCATCATGGCCACAAATCCTTTCTAAACGAAGCACAGTGGATGGAAATATTGATGATCCAAATTCAAATGTTCAAGATCACTTCGGAGGATCATCAAATGATTTGTTTCGTCAGTATTAATTCTTAATATTGCGCTTTAAACAAAACGTGTGGATTCATTAGCAATTGTAATTTTAAACTGGAACGGAAGAGGCTTTTTGGAGCAATTCCTACCCTCTGTTTGCAATTATTCGAATGGAGCCAAAATAATCTTAGCTGATAATGCTTCCACAGACGATTCTGTTGCTTTTGTAAAAACAAATTACCCTTCAATTCAAATCATTATTAATGAGTCAAATGGTGGGTTCGCAAAGGGATACAATGATGCGTTAAAACAAATTGATTCCGAATTTTACCTTTTGCTAAATAGCGATATTGAAGTGACCGAAAATTGGCTTGAACCACTTATGGAAGCCATGAAGGATCCTCAAGTTGCTGGATGTCAACCAAAAGTACTTTCATATCAAGAAAGAACATTATTTGAACACGCTGGTGCTTCTGGTGGTTTTTTAGACCATAACTATTTTCCATTTTGCCGCGGAAGAATCTTTGACAAATTTGAACATGATGAAGGTCAATACGACACTCCAATGGAAGTTTTTTGGGCTACAGGAGCTGCATTGTTAATTCGTTCTGAATTGTATCACAAAGTCGGAGGTTTGGATGAAGCATTTTTCGCTCACATGGAAGAAATTGATTTGTGCTGGCGATTGAAAAAACAAGGATACAAATTCATGGTTGTACCGCAATCCCATATATTCCATGTTGGTGGTGGTACTCTACCCTATTTATCTCCGAGAAAATCATATTTAAACTTCAGAAATTCACTTTACATGATTATTAAGAATCATGAAGGAAATTTGTTTTTCAAGTTGTTTAATCGAATGATTTTGGATGGAATTGCTGGTGTTCGTTTTCTCGTGCGTGGGGAATGGAAACATTTGGCGAGTGTATTCAATGCTCACATGGCCATGTACAAACGTTTACCTCATCTATTAAAACAACGAAAAGAAATTAAGCGAACATCCAATTCGTTTAATTCACAAGGTTTATACAAAGGAAGTATTTTGTGGGCACGTTATTTTAAAGGTGTTGCCAAATTCAAGGATTTAAATCAACGCTTGTTCGTCTCGAAATAATTCAAAGCTAAGCGATAGCTTTCCATTCCAAAACCAAAAATACATCCAACTGCAACTGGTGAAATTAAAGACGTATGTCTGAATTCTTCCCTACTCGTAACATTCGAAATATGAACTTCCACAACTGGAACATGAATCGCTGAAACACAATCGCGCAACGCAACGCTAGTATGTGTGTACCCACCAGCATTTAATATTATTCCATCATGCTGCGATTCTTGCATTTTATTGATTAACTCGCCTTCTACGTTGGATTGAAAATAATCCAATTCACATGCTGTATTCAATTTCAACTCTTCAAAATAGGCTTCGAATGTTTGAATCCCATATATTTGTGGCTCACGTGTGCCAAGTAAGTTTAAATTCGGACCGTTAACAATTAAAATTTTCATAAGTATGTCAAATTGGGAACGCTATATTAAGGATTTTGTTTCGTTCTTAAAAATCGAAAAGGGTTTAGCGGAGAATTCAATCTTTGCCTACCAAAATGATGTAGCCAAATTATATGACTTTGCCTTGGCAAGAAAAATTGCTGTTACTGAACTTACCTACAATGATTTAAAGGAATTTATTGCAGAATTATATGATCTTGGATTAAGCGCTCGCACACAAGCTCGGATTATCAGTGGTGTAAAACAATTCTTTGGTTTTCTTTTGATTGAAGATGTTTTGATTGATGACCCAAGTGAATTACTTGAAATGCCTCGTTTAGGGAGAAAATTACCAGAAGTACTTTCCATTGAAGAAATCGATCAATTGATTGCAGCTATTGACTTAAGTAAAACAGAAGGTCATCGGAATCGCGCAATTATTGAAACGCTGTATAGTTGTGGTTTACGTGTGAGTGAATTGGTTTCATTAAAATTTGGCGATTTGTATTTTGATGAAGGATTCATTCGCGTCATCGGTAAAGGAAATAAAGAACGTCTTGTTCCAGTGAGTCCAAGCGTTGAAAAGGAAATCGGCATTTACAATGACCATGTTCGTCGCCATCAAGTGATTAAACCAGGAAATGAACAAATTGTCTTTTTAAATCGTCGTGGGGCACAATTAACCCGCGTGATGATATTTACGATTATCAAAGATTTAGCAAATTCGATTGGATTAACAAAATCAATTTCTCCGCATACATTTCGCCATTCCTTTGCTACACATATGATTGAAGGTGGTGCAAATTTACGTGCTGTTCAAGAAATGCTGGGACATGAATCGATTACCACAACTGAAATTTACACGCATTTAGATCAACGTTTTTTACGTGATGCGATTATTACGTTTCATCCGAGAAATGCGCATTGATTGTAAATAACAATGTTGTAATGTTGTAATGTTGTAATGTTGTAATGTTGTAATGTTGTAATGTTGCAAATTAACAAATTTGCAAATTAACAATCTTACTTATAACTCCCGAATTTATTGCCTCACAGAACAATTCCCAACAAAAACACCCATCAAAAACGATACTTCAATACAACTCCACCACCAAGATCAAATCGCTTTTTATCAAATTCTGACCAACGCGTGATTGGTATCAAATCGAACGACGTGTTTAAATAAACGCCAAGTCCGAACTTACCAAACGAATACGTTATTTCTGGTCGAAGTGCCACACTTAATCCGAATTGCTTGGTAACAGGTGTAGATATCAACGCTTCTGGAATTCCTTCATAAAAATTCGTCACAGAAGTTTTAGTATAACTCAATCGTACTCCAGCAAGTACGGATGAATTCCAATTTCCTTTATTTAAAAGTGAAAATGAACCATAAATCGGCAATGAAAATACATTATAATTTATTTTCTGTGAAGCATCAGACTTTGCAATTTCTGTTATGTAATTCACAGTAACAATGGAATCGATAATTGAATCTTGAAGTGCAGGATTCAAGTAAATATATTCGACAGTCATACCATTCGGAGTAAGCGTTGTATCGTAGATTACAGCCGAAATTCGTTCATTAAACGTTGAATATCCTAATCCTGTTGCAATAGACCATTTGCTATTTAGTCCATAATTTACTTCAATACTTGAACTGAAGCCAGCTGGTGAATTGATTTCATAGTAATTGTTTGAGTTTGCGTTCAATGAATTCACTCCCAATAACGTTCCTGCATATAATCCTACCGACCATTTAGATGGTGCAGCCAACGGTGCAATTTGTGTTTGTTGAATACTTGATTTAGTAGAATCCATGGATGTGATTACCTCTTTCTGTTTTTCATTTGTTGACGCTACATCTTCGTTCTTTACCTTTTCTTCTCCCTCCGACTTTACTTCATTTTCAGAATTAACAGAAGACGTTGTTTCAGTTGCAGAATCCTCAGTTGATTTAACCGCCGAAGCAAAATTATCGTTCAATTTATCCTTCGTAGCATCATCTTTCACAGTACTTCTATCGGAAGATTTTTGTGCTGTTTGATTAGATTTATCTCTAATAGATTGTTGAGTTTTTGATTTTTTAACGGATTGATTTGATGCATCTTTCAATCCTCCATTTTTTGATGATTTACTCGAATTGGAAGTGTAGTTCACATCCGTAAATTTACCTTCATCTTTATTTTTCTGAGTGTTGTTGATACCAGAGAATTGATGCTGTTCTTTGGCCATTTCACCTTTATTACTATTAGTCTTAGTATGTTGTTTTTTCGTATCGATTAACTGATTTTCAGTGTTATTCAAAGTGTTACTTTCTTGCGCAGAAGTATGTGTTGTTTGATTTGCTAATTGATTAGAAGAAGAATTACTAATTTTTGTTGAATGATTGCGTGTGTTGAACGAAAGGGTAATAAAACTACCAATGAAGAAAAATCCAATTAATGGAAATAGCCAAATAAATCCACGTTTTGTGTGAACAGGTGTTTTACTGGCAAATAAACTTTCATCTATTGCCGCTTTCACATGGGAAGGCGGTGTTACTTCAAAACCATCAAAGGCCGAAGAAAACAATTGTTCTAGTTCGTTTTGTTCTTTCATCTTTCTACTTTTTCTGATTCAAGTAAGACTTGTATCATTTTTTTAGCTTTGAAATACTGAGATTTTGAAGTTCCTTCTGAAATATTCAAGTGCTCTGCTATTTCTTTATGTGTCAAATTGTCAATTGTATACAAATTGAACACTGTTCGATAACCGTCTGGGAGTTGTTGAAGTAATTGTAGTAGCCTCTCTTTCAACTCGCGATTATCAATTTCTGATTCTTCTTCAATTACAATCTGATCAAATTTTAAATCATTATCCGTTAATACCAAACGATAGTGATCTTTAATATAATTTAATGCTGTTCGAATTGTTATTGTTTTGATCCATGCCCCAATGGATAATTCTGGATTAAAGCGTTCACGCGTTTGATATAATTTGATAAAACTATCTTGCAGAACGTCTTGGGCGTCATCGCGACAACGTGTGTAGCGGAGGCAAATACCAAACATGCCAGAGGAGTAGGCTGCATAGATTTTATCAAATGCAACCTTATCTCCTTCAACAAACTTGATAAGAACCTCCTTCGCTATCACTCTCTTTATTTTTAAATGCTTAGTTTCCTCCTAACGTATCCATTGGATTTCCACCACCGTTCCATGTTGAATCAATTGGTGTTCCTCCGCCATTTCCTCCTCCATTCCACGTTGAATCGATTGGTGTACCACCACCGTTTCCACCACCGTTCCACGTTGAATCAATTGGTGTTCCGCCTCCATTTCCTCCGCCTGTTGTATCATTTACCCATGTAGTGTCAATTCCATTTCCATTTCCGTTTGGTGTAATGGGATCATCTTGACAAGATTGCATTCCAAATGAAATAACTAGTGCAAATCCGTAACCTACTATCAATCCTTTTCTCATAGCCTTTCGTATTTAAATTCAACCTAAATACAAAGTCAAAAATGAAAGGGTTGCCTGAGATTTAATTTTACTC
>JBDKHH010000111.1:0-2611 GCA_039797785.1 Bacteroidota bacterium
GGAATGTTAGTTGGGGTCGCGAAAGGATTGCCAGCTGTTTGTATTTGTGCAAATTTCTTTTCGTAGTAATTAAACACCTTTTCATCCACTTTTGATAATTTAATCACGACAGAATCACCTAAATGATAAAATCCTTTTCCTTCTGAAGGAATAGCAGGATCATCCCAACTCATTGGGTTTTCATAAAAGAAATCAAACGTTAAGCCATCAAAAAACGCGTCATCAAAAAACGGATTGTAGGTTTTGGTGAAAAAGGCATCTCTAGGCTGACCATCAATACCGATGTTAATACGTTTCACTTCCCATTTGTAGCCATCATATTGATTCGCTTGATCAGCAATGCTTGCCCAAGAATATCCCCATTCAGTTGAATTACCGTCTGGTTTCCAAAAGGAGCTCGTTAAATTGGTAGGAGTAACGATTTGAGTAGATGAAGTATACGTTTTACCTTCAAAATTCACAGTTAAATAGTACGTTTTCCCGACTTCTCCCCAAACACTTGTATTCAAAGTAGTGTAGGCACACAAATGGTAGTTTGCCAATTCTGTAACGGGAATTCCAAAAAGTTGAGCAGCTAATTCTTCTGACCCAGCAGGTAAATTATCGGTGCAAATTTCATCAAGCACAACAGTACTACTTCCATTGCTAACTGTAACAGTGGCACCTGAAATGAAACTGTTTAAAAAAGCATCTAAATTAGTAGGGGCATAAATGTCCTGCGATTTTGAAAGTAGCACAATTGGTGGCATTCCGGTTTCAATGGAACCATCGATGCATAATTGTTCCTCATAACCAGGAATGTCGATTTTCACTTCCTTCGAACAGGAAAAAAGAAATGGAAATATTAGGATTAAGAGTGGAAGTAACTTTTTCATAGTTTTAATTTTATCTGTTTTTAACCACATAGGTACATAGGAATTATTCGTTCGGTAATTCTCTAAAATATTCATTTACAAATGTTTTTTGACCTTCTTTGAAGATATTGTTACAATTGAAATTGATTAATATTCCTTTAGGGGCTTTTAAAAGTTTCATATAAGTTAGAAGCTGCGCTTCATACACATTAGTTAATTCTTGAACCGATTTCAATTCAACAACAAGACAATCTTCTATAAATAAATCACATCTAAAGTCAATATTTAATTGTTTAGACTTGTAAATTACTGGTATGCTTAACTCTTTTCGAAATAGAATATTTCGACTATTGAGTTCCTCCAACAAACATTCATGATAAACACTTTCTAACAAACCTCTTCCCATTGTTTTATGTACTTCTATTGAAGCTCCAATTACTTGGTAAGTTAACTCATTGATATGTTTTTGGGTAATCATTTTAACTATTTCTATGTGTCTATGTGGTTTAATAACGTATCAAAACTCAAAGTTCCACGTCAAACTCGGGATAATTGGAAATAATGTAACTTGTTTAACCGTAATTTTAAAATCACCTTTTAAGAAATCTCCATCATTATCAACATACAAGAAGAATGGATTTGCTCTGTTGTACACGTTGTAACATGAAAGTGACCAATTGCTTCTAAAGTTTTTCTTTACCTGAATGGTTTCTCCAGTTGCTTCGTCATATTTTTTCTTAAATGCTTTGTCATAAAGTGTCACAGATAAATCTAAACGATGATAAGGTGCCATACGCGTTGAGTTGCGAGCTCCATAGTTGAACAACAAATTTTGTTCTTGCACATACCATGACGATGGAAGCGTTAAGGTATTTCCCGTTGCATAGATAAATGATGCGCCAAAAGTTAAACGATCATTCAATTTATAACCAGCGACAACTGTTAAATCATGGCGACGATCATATTTTGCTGGAAATACATTTCCGTTATTCAAGTCTGGAAATTTGCGTTCAGTTTTTGCCCACGTGTAACCAATCCAACCCGTTAGTTTCCCAACTGATTTCTTAAAGAAAAACTCTATTCCATATGCCCAGCCTTCTCCAAAAACCAATAAGTTATCTGTGTTGTCATTCAAATTATCACCTGGTAAAGCGCCTTCCTTGAATTCGATGAGGTTTTTCATTCCTTTGTAATACACTTCAATTGAACCTTCATATTGGTTCTTGAAGAAATTTCGGAAATAACCCACCGTTCCTTGCCAACCTTTTTGTGGCTTTGCTTTGTCCGTTGAAGGATACCAAATGTCTGTTGGTAACGAAACCGCACTCAATGAAGTTAAGTGAACATATTGATAATTGTATGAGTAGCCGAATTTGATAGAATTATTATCATTTAACAACCAACGACCCGAAAAACGCGGTTCTAAACCATCATAAAATTTTACGATATCTCCATTAGAATACGTAAATGAAGTGTCTGGCGTACTAATATCGCCATTTACGTAACGCGTAAATGGACCAACATGTTGAAACATACTATAGCGCAACCCAGCATTGATTTTAAGGTTTTCAGTCACATCAAATTCGTCCATGGCATAGATGGCACTTTCGAATGAGTAGAGCATTTCAGGAGTTCCAGTATCAAAAACAACATCTTGCGATTGAGCAGAAACACTCGAAGGATTAAATGTATGGTAAACCGTCTCAACTCCAAATTTTACTTTGTGGCGCGTAGATGGATAATAGGAAAAATCAACT
>JBDKHH010000112.1:0-2870 GCA_039797785.1 Bacteroidota bacterium
GCCATTATTAAAAATGGAACTTCAGGGATTCATTTATTTTCTCGAGACAATACTTTCCCAGGTTACACGCTAACTGTCACGAACACCATCATCAACAACAATGCGCGTTATGGAATTTTCATCTATTCCGGTGCGCAAGTAAAAGGAGAAAATTGCGTCATCTCAAAGAATGGAACTCATGCTCTGTTGGTGTTAGAAGGCGGTGATTATAATTTCAATTTCTGTGACTTCATTGGATTTGGAGAAGGACAAAGCTCAACGCCAGCGGTTGGAATTAGTAATTTCTACAATGATTATGCAAACGGAACTCAAAACATTGGTTCAATCAATGAAGGAACGATTTACAACAGTGTAATTTACGGTGGACAAGATGCTGAGCTCGTTTTTAACACGATAAACGACATTGCGATTACATTAAATTTTGACATGCGCAATTGCATGATTAAGCGAACACCAACACTAACGGATTCCTTTTTTGACTCCATTTTCTGGAACTACAATCCCCTATTCACTTCGGTTACAGACAATGATTTTACTTTCTCAGCAGGTTCAATCTTGAACAACAATGCGAATCCTTCTTTGCAAACCTATTTACCATTAGATATCAAAGGAAATCCGAGAGGTCCAATCCCTGATATTGGAGCCTATGAAAATTAAACTGTTGCGTTAATACAATCCAGCCGCTGCGTAACTCAATGACAATTTTGCTTGTTGCAATTTAACTTGACTTTCAATCAATTTCAATCGTGCTTGGATAAACGCCAATTCACGTTGATTGATTAAAAACAAGGAACTTTCACCCGCTTCAAACATTTGCTTTTCGGCTTCTAACAATTTCCCAGAGTCATCAACTGTTTTTTGATAAATCGAAATCTGCGCTAAACCGTTGCTGTAATCGGCCATTGCTTTGCGAATTTTGTATTCGATATACGCTTGATTGTTTTGTAAATTAAATTTTTCGTCTTGAATTTTCAGATTCGAAAGAGCCACATCTCCCCTTTCTTTTCGAAGAAAAATCGGCATTTCAAAGGTTAAACCCCATTTATAATTATTAATTGAAAAATCATTGAACGGGTTATAATTTACGGGTTCATTCAAAAAATTGTATTGTAAAGCCAATTCAGGTTTCAATTGTTCACGTTTTAAGCGATTATCGACTTCCAAACTTTGAATTTTAAAATCATTAATCTTCAAATATGGATGATTCGTAACTATTGAATCCATCGTATTTTCAGCAATCAATAAAGCCGATTCAAGATTCACCGAATCAAGAGAAACTGGAACTGTAGCGCTATCCAATTCCAAAGGCTCTAAATTTTCCGTCCACAGAAATGTTGAAAGATTATATCCGTTGTTTTTAAAGTCAGTTGCATAATTCAGCAACAAGGTCTCTCTGCTTTGCACTTGTATAATTGCTTCGACACTATCAATTCCAGGGCGATCTCCAACTTCAGCTGTTCTTCGAATACCTTCATAACGCTCGCTGGCCAATTGATACGATTCCTGCATGATTTCCATAGAATGGTAAGCCAAAACCCAATTCCAATAAGCATAGCCAGCTTCGTAGAGCAATTCATTCAACTGTAAACGCTGTTCAAACAATGTACTGTTTTGGTAAATTCGTGCTTTAAACAATTCAGCTCTTCGTTGGTCAATAAACAAGCCTTCACCAAGATTTACAGAAACACCTCCATACCATAAACCACCTGCCGGTGTTTTGTATTGCGGACTCAAATACGTTCCATCATTGGATTCAAATCCCGTTTTAACTTCAATTCCGTACCATGTTGGGATTTTTAATCCTGCATTTAAAAAACTGTAATAATTTGAAGAATTATAATACTTCTGGTTGATTTGATTCTCAAGTTTCGGATCAAATCCTCCTTTTGCTTTTAGAACACTGTACTTTCCATAAGCAGGTTTTAAATTCGCTTGTTTCGCCAAAGGGTGATTGTTCACCACCAATTCATAAAATCGCTGATCGGAAAAAGTTGATTGGCTAAACCCGACGTTCAACGATAAAACAAGCAACACAATTGCTAAGATTCGTCTCATTTTTCAGCTTTTTTAGTGGTTGTTTTTTGCTTGTAAAATTGAGGTGGGAAGCCATTGATCAATCGCCATAATTCATAACCAATTGGTACATCTTTCAACAATATCATTGCATTTGCTCCACCGCCAACGCGTAATGCTTCTGGCCAAGGTTTTCCTTTTTTATCGGGAGAAATTAATACACGGAAGTTACCTTGTTCATCCGCAAAATTATCCACTGCAAATACCTCCCCTTCAAATGTACCAAAGCTTGAATTCGGCCACCCCGAAAAGACAATTGCTGGCCAACCGTCAAATTGAATGCGCACTTTATTTCCAACACTGATGATTGGCAAGTCAACCGGTTTCACATACATTTCTACCACAAGATCATACACTGATGGCATAATTGTAGCAATTGGTTGACCTTGTTTGATTGTTTCCCCAATACCACTCGAAAGTACTTTCGTCACAATCCCATCTTGAGGAGCCAACACATAATACATTCCGTTTCGAATCGAATAATTTGCGACTTTTCCTTGCAACTTTGTCACATCCACTTCTGCATCATACATACTTGAAAGAGCCGTGAATTTATCTGATTCAGCTTTTGAAACTTCATCTCTGAATTTTGATTCTATTGCACTCAACTCCACTCTTGCGTCCAAAATATCGTTTCGACTCTGAAGCATTTTTTGCTGCGTTGCTACCACATTTGCTTGTGTTCGCTGCAAAGTCAGTTTACGCGTTTCCAATTCTGTTTGAGACTTATAACCGTCTTTGTACAATTTTTCAAAACGATGATATTGTTCTTCGGCAATCTTCAAGTTCAATTCTGA
>JBDKHH010000113.1:0-8279 GCA_039797785.1 Bacteroidota bacterium
GCAAATGGAATGCTTAGTAATCGCTTAACGTCTGTTTTTGTAGATCCAATGGGTTCAATTTGGTATGGAACAGAAAACAATGGAATTGGTTGTATTACCCAAAACGGGAACCATCTGCGAAAATTGACTACGAAAAATGGTTTAAGTTCAAATGCTATTCGAAGTATTACAGCCGACAAAAAAGGTTTCCTTTGGATTGGCACAGCGGGTTCAGGGGTGAATGCAGTTTCACTTAAAAACAAACAATCTAAACCACTCATTTTCAATTACAAAAATGGATTAACTTCAACTAATATTTACTTGTTAACATTTGATTATCATGGCAATTTAATTGTAGGAACCGAACGTGGATTAGACTATGTGTATTTGACAAAACAAAATGCTATTCGCAAGATAAAACACTACAACAAGGGCGATGGTTTTACAGGAGTTGAAACATGTCAAAATGCCGTGTTTAATGATCAAGATGGAACAATTTGGTTTGGAACAATTAATGGACTAATTAAGTTTAATCCTGCAAGTCGTATGAAGAATACGGTTCCTCCAATTATACAAATAACGGATATCAAACTCTTTTATCTTCCGCTTTCCAAAACACCATTTAAAGCATTTTTAAAGGATTGGAATGTTGTTCACGAAATGGATTTACCATTTGATCAAAACCACATTACATTTGATTTCTTCGCTGTTAATTTAAGTAACCCAGAATCAGTTCGTTACAAGTGGAAACTTGAAGGCTTTGATGATCATTGGTCTCCTGCCTCAACAGATCAAAGTATTTTGTATTCCAACTTAAATCCAGGCACTTATCGTTTCTTGGTTAAAGCTTCAAACGAAGATGGCGTTTGGTCCAATGAACCTGCAATGATTTCGTTTACAATTGCGACGCCAATTTGGTATCGTTGGTGGTTCATTCTATTGGAAGTAGTAGGAATAATCGCACTTATCTACGCGGCAATACGTTGGCGCTTTAATCGATTAAAAGTAAAATCAGAAGAAGAGAAAAAGAAATTGCAATTGGAAAAAGAGGTTGTTGAACTAGAACAAAAAGCCTTGCGCTTACAAATGAATCCGCATTTCATTTTCAATGCCTTGAATTCAATTCAATCACAAATTGGAACAGGGAACGATAAAGAAGCACGATATTATTTGGCCAAATTCTCCCGATTGATGCGTCAGATTTTGGATAATTCACGCAACACAACTATTACCTTAGAAGAAGAAATCAATACGCTTGAAAACTACTTGCTGATTGAAAAATTCTGTAATGGCGATCGTTTTGATTATTCCATTGAGCTTTCTGAAAACCTGGAAAAAGACTTTATTCGCATCCCTCCAATGATTGTGCAACCCTTCGTTGAAAATGCCATTAAGCATGGAATGCGTAATTCAGACGGAACATCCATTCGTGGAAAAATCGAATTGCATTTTGAAGATAAAAAACAGTACATCCTTTGTACGATTATTGACAATGGAATTGGGCGAGAAAAAGCTGCAGAATTGAATAAATTATCGAAAGAAACCTATCATCGATCTACTGCATTGAATGTGACACAAGAACGACTTGAATTAATGTCGGATGAAGAACAATCAACAGCCATTGAGATCATTGATTTATATGAAAATAATTTGCCGTGTGGCACAAAAGTAATTTTACGAATTCCAACAATATGATCAAAGCAATCATCATCGACGATATTGAGCAAGCGCGTACGACTTTGCGCCAAGATTTAGTGGATTACGCGCCAGATGTGGAACTAATTGGTGAAGCATCAGGTGTTGTTGAAGGCGCCAAACTTTTGAAAAATGTTCAACCAGATATTGTGTTTCTGGACATTCAAATGCAAGACGGAAGTGGTTTTGACTTGTTGGATCTCTTGCCAACGATTCCGTTTAAAATTATTTTCATTACCGCTTCAGATGCGCATGCGATTAAGGCTTTTCGTTATGCGGCTATCGATTATTTGTTAAAACCAGTTGATCCTGATGAATTGGTTAGTTCCTTGGAAAAATACCGCAAGCAACAAATCAATGAAAATGAAAAATACAAATTACTGAATGATTCATTGAAAAATCACTCCAAACCAACGGAACGCTTGGCGCTGCATTCCCAAGATAAAATACACATTGTCAATATTTCAGACATCATTCGTTGTGAAAGCAGTGTAAACTATACAGAGTTTTATTTTGCTGACCGTAAGAAAATGGTCGTTTCAAAAACCTTAAAAGAATACGAGGATTTATTAACTGATTTAAACTTTTACCGCGTACATCAATCGCATTTAGTCAATACAAAATACATCCGTGAATTCGTTAAAACAGAAGGTGGACACCTCATCATGACAGATGGAAGCATGGTTCCTGTTTCAACACGCAAACGACCTGATGTTGTGAAAATGTTAGATGAATTGTAGTTAGTGATTAGTGATTAGAAACAAGTGAATAGATTAATAATAAATAAAAACAATTACACGGGGTTCGAGGAATTAAAGACGATTCTTTAAATTAATATGCTTTTAAATCAAAAAAGAGCCCATTGCTGAGCTCTTTCGTTTGGAATAGTCGGTATTCGACTGCTTGTGTCGCGATAGGTAGGCCGCTTCACTTTACTTTACAACTTCAACCCATTTTCCTGGTATTAAAGCTGAAATACTATTATCATACATTGCTTCCGTATAAATTCCTGGCAAGAAATATTTCCCCACAAAAGATGCGTTCAAGCGTACGCGAATTGTTTTTTCCTGCGCCGGTGCTAAATCGTAGTAACTCAATACACAATCATCTCTAAAATCCTGGTAACGTGCATTTGTTTCATAATTCATTTCATCCATGCGCGAATTGTGAATTTCCCAACCTGAAGGAAAGAATTGTGTCAAAGCAAGTTCTTTTAAATACTTTGTTTTGTTCAAATTCTTAATCGTTACCTCAGCCGTAAATTCTGTTCCTTGTTGCATTTTCAGCGGATTTATTAAACTTCCTTTTAAATCAAAATAACGTATCGACAATTTTAATCCGTTTGCTTTCGCTTTTTGATTCTTTTCAGGTAAAATTCCATAAGCTGTAATAGTAACAAACAATTTTCCAGTTCCTAGATTTTTGAGTGTCCAATTGGTTTTTACAGACAATTCATTTTCATAAAATGCAAGCTTACTAATCGATTTTAAACTACTCACTGATTTTGCCGTTGAACCAGCCAATGTATGATTAAACTGAAGTTTCACGTTAGTGCCTTTCTTTCCAGTATATGCACACATGGCTAATAATCCATAGGCCGTTTCTTGTGTACTCATCCATTCTTCCGAACGAAGGCTTTCCGCAACTTCCTTCGCCAATTGATCCGTTTTCTTCTTGTCTTTTAAATAACTCAAAGCTTCCAATACCATTGCTTTGTCTCTAAAATCAGAACCAAATGTCCCAGATAATTCTTGGTAACTCGCAAATTTCATTGTTTGAGATGAAACAATTTTCTTCGCAATGTCCGCTTGACCAATCAACTGATATGCTGCTGCTAGTCGATAACGTGAAACCAATGATAATTCTGAACGCTCACGCAAACGATTCATAGCTCCGAGCGCTGGCGTTTTGTTCAAGGCCAAAACAAACAAACGATACGATTGAATCATTTCACCCGTTTCTGGTCGACTATTGTATGCTGCTACATCCCAATTTTGCGCTTTCGCCTTTTGATATTCCACCCAATTGGTCAACATGTAATCAGGAATTTTGTAGCCTTGCGCTTGTGCTTCGATTAAGAAATGTCCAACATAATTTGTTGCCCACTCGTTCTCAGTAGCTTCACCTGGCCAGTAAGAAAATCCTCCTGTGCTAATTTGGAAACCTTGCAAACGGTTTATGGCAGCATCAACATTTGTTGAAATCTGTTTTTGTTGTTGCTCATTTAATTCCATTACTCCATCAACATACAACTGAGGAAATGCAGCAGAAGTCGTTTGTTCAACGCACCCATGCGGATATTGAATCAAGTAGTTCAAGCGTTTCTCCAAACCAATCGCTGGAGAATTTGACACTTCAATCACCACTTTATTTGTCCCTGCAATCCCAATCTTTTTCAAAACAGCATTCAGTGATTTTCCATTTTCAACCACGAAGCTGCTCACTTCTTTGATTGGCGGATTTGCTGGTCGAATATCCAATTCGGTTTCGTCCTTCCCTACTTCACCGTTTCCTTTAGCAACAATCTTAATTTTTCCAATTCCGGCTTTACGTTTAACGCGTACTCTAAAATACACCAACTGATCACCAATTTCAGAAAAACTTGTCGTTCTGCTAGTTCCATCTAAGACTTCAAAAAAGTCATTTGCTTCGATTGTCGTAGTTACACTTTTCACGTGTTTCTCCATGGCGAAAAGTGTTACTGGAACATTCAATTCTTCGCCTGGAGCAAGCACGCGTGGTAAGCTCGTTAGTACCATTAATGGTTTTCGAACAAAGACATTTTTTTCTGCATTTCCAAAAGCTGCATCATTATCATGAGCAACAATCATTACGCGCACGGAACCGATGTAATTTGGAATGTCAATCTTGTGCGTACGCGTTTGTCCTGCTTCTAAAACAAAAGGTCCAAGGTGATGAATCATTGGTTTAAAACGATTCGCTTTCGGTCCAGAACCAGGCTCTACAAATCCATCTCCTCCAATTCCAATTAGGTTATCCAAACGTCCAGAATAAGCACCAATCACTTCATCAAACATATCCCATGTTTTAACTCCTAAAGCTTCACGTGCATAAAACGTTCCATGTGGCTGCGGAGTCGAAAAGCGCGTTAAATCGAGTAAACCATTGTCTACAACATCGATTGTATAAACCATTCGTTTACCATTTTGCTCTTTCACTTGAATGGAAGAAGTACTTTCTGGTTTAAACACATCTGCAGACAAAATGATTGGATTCAAATGCGTTGCTGGATTGTCCACTGTTATTGGAATAACACCATACATGCGAATTGGCAAATCATTCTTCGTGTGAATATGCGGCTGAATCATTGTTACATGAACATAGCATGCTGGTGACATTGCAGCAGTTGTTTCAAATTGGAAATTGGTTTCTCCTTTTTGCGTTTTTACCCAATACGTTTGAACGATGCGTTGACCATTTTCAATACTTACCAAAGCTCTGCCCGCTTCTGGTGACGGAAAACTCAGTTTCACTTGTTCACCGCGGATGTATTCTTTCTTATCGCTTGAGAAACTCAACATTTTTGCTTGCTCATTCTCTGTACGGTTTCCACGGTTCCAATACGACCAATCGAAGTTGATTACTTTCCCTGTTTGGTGATTTCCAGCAGGATCAGAAACCGTTATTAAATAGCGTCCATAATTTTCATTTCTCACTCTAAAATTGAAACTTCCTTTCCCTGCTACAGCATCAATTACTGTATCTTTAATGGCGATTGTTCCAGCGCGCGCAACATATTCCATCAAATCATCTTCTCCTTCTTCATACCACCAGCGCCAGTTCAATTTGTAAATTTTTACTTTTAGATTTGACGTATGAACCAATTTACCTTGTTCATTCAACGCCACTACATCAAACTTGTGCATCTTATCAGTTTCAACGGATTGATCATAACTTTTCATGGCAGGAGTTTTTAAACCAATGTAGGTTTTGAAAGGCGAGTAAATTGATTGAAAACGGTCAATTGAAAAATCGCCACCTTCTTCAAATACTTTCACGACATACAATGCTTTCAATTTCCCAGGAGCATCAAAAACATTGTTCAATTTCGTTTTAGGATGAGCAATTCCTTTTTCATTCAATTTTCCTTCAAACATAGTTTCTACATCTGAATTAAAATCGCGCAAGGGTGAATCAAACACGTATTCCTTAAACCCATCAAATTTGGTTGTAGTCGGTTGAAATCCAACTGTTATCAATGATTTAAGATTTCTAGCAACGGCGCCATGCAACCATGTTACACTTAATGTTGCAGATGAATCAGCGGACTGAGTTGGATTCACTTTGAAGTCAATTTTTAAGCGATTTGGTTTAATCGTTTCAATCTTAATTGTTTTGGTGAATTCAGAATTCCCAACACGCGCAATCGCCAAATAATTCCCAGACATTGCTCCTTGTTCCGTTTTGGTTCTAAAATCGTAGGTTCCTTCTACATTCTTCGTTTTGGTGACTTCATACACTACTTGTCCAGAAGGATCTTGTAATTCAAATTCAACAGGATGATTTTTAGGTAGCGATTTGTATTTATCGTTCAAGATAAAATTGAGGTACAGCGAATCACCAGGACGCCAAACACCGCGTTCACCATAAATAAAACCTTTGATTCCATTTTGTACCTTTTCTCCATCGACATCGAATTTACTGAGTGAATTCACATTTCCATCTTGTAATTTCAAGTAACCACGTTGTTTTCCATGTTTTGCAATCAATAAAAATGGCTTTTCTTTGAGTTTTACATTAAAGTTTCCTTCTGCATTCGTAACACCACTTGCTATCAACTCTTTCGTGTAAGAATAGTATTCCATCACAACATTAGCCATTGGTTCTGTTGTCAACATATTCGTCACGAAAGCGTGTCCAGTTTTGTCTTCATCCAATTTAAAGATCATTCCTAAATCTGATGCGAGAATGTTTTTGCTTACTCCTTTTCCGCGGTAATAATCATCCGAGCATACAGGATCTTCGTCGTAATAATCGTCCCAGTTTTCGTATTCATCATTGTAGAACCAACTCGACCATAAATTTTCATTCCAATTTGGATCAACTTCTTCTTCCTCTTCGTAATAATCATCCTCTTCTGAAGATTCTTCACTCACTGGATTAGCTGGACAATCACACGTCGTATAGTCTTTACTGAATTTAATACTGATGCGATAAATTGCTCCCGGTTGCGGATTGATGTATTTCCCAAGGTCAACAACATGTTTCGACCATTGTTTGAAATTCATGTTTTTATCCTGATCAATGAAAATTTTCTTTTCAAAAATCACCTTTCCAAAACGTGTCAATTCATCTGATCCATTTAGGTCATTTACTTGCAAGAAATGGTGAACATTGTTTTCAAAAATGCGCATGATACGTAAATCGACAGCTTTTAATCCAATTGTTTCAAAAGGAAATATCAAACCTTGTGAATTGGGAAGAATATTTCCAGAGCCAACAATACGAACGCGTGGTTTTGGTTCTTCAAATTGAATAAATTGATGAAAGTTTCGTAGCATCTTATGTCCTTTGAAGTTCTTTATTCCTGAGAACACTTCAAGGTATTTTCTTCCGACAGTTCTGTTTGGAAGATAAACGGAAACATTATTATTATCAACACTAAAAGTCAAATTCTCTTGTCCTTCGATGCGAATGAATCCAGTTAAATCTTGGTCAGCCAAAATTGGTTCACTGAATATTAGATTTACCGATTGATCATCATGATCGACAACTGTCACATCGGTTAAAGAGAAATTTCCCAATTCAACAACATCTTCAGCCAATTTTCCTTTGCTCATAGAATTGATTGGAGTTCCATCCCAAAACAATTGCACTTTTCCTGGTTTATCTGTTCGCTCGATACTATCGACAATAAATCGATACTCATGCTCACCATACGATTCTTCCAAACGAATGTCTATGCTTTTACCATTGCAATTGGCTGTTAGTGTTTTTACAAGCGTCGCTGAATCTTCAAAATCGGTTGTTCTTACCTTTCCTTCTAAATATTGCCATTCAATATCTTCTTCATTGTAGCTTTTTAAACCTTCCGATTCAACGTACATGTGTTGTGTATACGTCGCAAACTGAAATTTAAATTCTTCGTGACCATAATCCACTTCTGCAACACGTTGTAAATCGAACGATACCGTGTAAAATTGTCCAACAGGCAGATTTTCATCCGGAATAAATTCAACCGCATGTTTTCCTATCCAAACAGCCTTTCCTTTAATTTCTGGTTCGAATTGAAAAATATCATTGAGAATTTCCGTGTTCTTCGGATCAATATTTTTCAAGGTTGAATCACCAAGGTCTACGCGAATTCCAGAGGTTCGACTAACCATTCCACTGGTGTAACCTGACACGTACTTTCCATAGGCTGGATCTACTCGGAATAATTCTGGTTTTCCGTTTCCACATGCATAGAGAATTGTCACTAAAAGTGAGAATCCAGCTAAAAATTTAAAAGTTGTTGTTTTCATCTTCGATCAATTATGATTCAAAAATGATATTCCTATTGCTTATTTAATAGGTCGTTTGAAGAGTCGCATGAACCTTTTGATTAAGTGTGTGTAAAATGGAATTATTCGTTTTCACCGTTT
>JBDKHH010000114.1:0-9492 GCA_039797785.1 Bacteroidota bacterium
GGGAAGAGGCGAAGGTGAAATATACCGAAGCAATTGCATTAGATGCTGTGGCGGCCTTGCCAAAAGAGAAAGTGAAACAATGTGACGCTAAATTGTTGGCTTTGTCTAAAGATAAAGAGAAAACCGAAAAAGTAAATGCCCTTCTTGCTGAAGGAAATCAGTTGTTTACAGCTGAAAAATGGAATGATTCTAAGGCAAAATATACGGAAGTACTGGGATTGGATGCAACAAATGCAGAAGCGAAAAGTCAATTATCCGAAATAGCAAAAAAAATACAAGAATCTGCTGATAAAGAGGCACAAGAAGCGAAGTTTGCCAAATTTGTCGCGGATGGTGATGCTTTAGGTGTAGCTTTAAAATATCCAGAAGCAAAAGGTAAGTATGAAGAAGCATTGAAAATCAAAGCGGATGCTGCCACTCAAACTAAGTTGGATGGAATCAATGCGAAATTAGCTGAACAAGAAGCTTTGAGTGCAGAGGCTGCTGCGAAAAAACAAAAGTATGATCAGGCAATGGCTGAAGCAGAAGGACTTTTCAAAACGGAGAAATGGGAAGAAGCGAAAGCTAAATACAATGAGGCAATTGTCATCGATGGTGACGCAGTATTACCGAAAGAAAAGGTTAAGTTGTGTGAAGCGAAAATTATGGCTTTATCGCAAGACAAAGAAAAAACGGAAAAAATCAACGCGCTATTGTCTGAAGGTAACACTTTATTCGGTTCAGAAAAATACAATGATTCGAAAGCAAAGTACACGGAAGTTTTAGGTTTAGATCCTGCCAATTCAGAGGCAAAGAAACAACTTGAGGAAATAGCGAAAAAGCAACAAGACATTGCTGCACAGGAAGCAGAAAAACAAAAGTTTGATAAGTTGGTGGCTGAAGGTGATGCTTTTTCAAAGTCATTAAAATACGCTGATGCCATCGCGAAATATCAATCGGCAATTACTATAAAAGCAGATGCGGAGGTTCAATCGAAAATTGATGAAGCAAACGTGAAATTGAAAGAATTGTCCGACAAAGAATCAGTTGAGCAACAATTCCAACGATTAAAAACTGATGGAATGAAATTAGCGGCAGAGCAAAAAAATCAAGCCGCAAAAGATAAATTAACGGAAGCTCTAGCTATTAAAGAAGATGCAGCTGTTTCTGCGAAAATCAAAGAATTGGATGATAAAATTAATGCTGAAGCTGATATCGCTAAAGCGGAAAAAGAATACCAAGATATTTTGACAGCAGCGAAAGAAAGAGAATCATCTAGTGATACTGATGGTGCAATTGCGAAATACAAAGAGGCATTGTTAAAACGTCCAAATGATGTGTTTCCGAAAGGAAAGATTGCCGATTTAGAAGTGCTTAAATTGAATAGTTTGAAGCAAAAAGAAATTGACGCAAAATATGCTGGACACTTGAAAAAGGGTGATGAGCTGTTTGCGCAAGACAATTTTTTAGGAGCAATTCAAGAATACAATCAAGCAAATAGTTTAAAACCAGAAGAAAAAGAACCAATTGAGAAAGCTGCTTTAGCTCAACAAAAGGAAGAAGATAAAGGATCTGAGGATAAAAAGAACTATGAAAAAATTATTGTTGGTATAAATAAAGCAATCGGAGAAAAGGATTATACCCGCGGAAAAGAATTGGTTGAACGTGCAAAAAGTTACAACAAACAATTTAGTATCATGCCGAATGATACACGACCAGACGATTTATTAAGACAAATTCAATCGATTGAGTTAGCCGACAAAAATTATACGGCTAAAATGAAAGAAGCAGAAACGTTTGCGTCTGCGAAGGATTATCAAAAAGCGTTAGTTGCATTTGAACAGGCGAAAATTATTAAACCTTCTGAAGATTTACCTCAAAAAAGAATTGATGAAATCAACACGCTTGTAAATAGTGTAATGGATAAACAAGCGAAAGAAAAATTGTATTTAGATCACATGGCGAAAGGTGGTGTGAATCAGTCCGCAAAAAGTTATGAGCAAGCATTATCTCATTATCAAGATGCACTTTCTGTAAAACCTGGAGACCAAATAGCTACTGATAAAATTAAAGAGCTTCAGCAAATTTTAGATGATATAGCAAATAAAAACAAATCGGATTTAGAAAAGAAAAATCAGTTTGAAGCATACATTACTGCAGCAGATAATTCATTTTCTTCTACAAACTATCAAGATGCAATTGATAATTACAAGAAAGCTTTGCAAATTGATAATTCAAATTTGTATGCAACAAAACAAATTGAAGAAGCTGAAAATCGTATCCGTTTAAGCGCGAATAGTGCAGCTGAAACTGAGTACCAAATGATCTTGGCAGGAGCAAATGAATATTTTAGTTTGGCTTCTTATGATAAGGCTAAAGAAAAGTACAATGAAGCAGTGGCAAAGCGACCGAACGATCCTTTCCCTAAACAACGTTTACAGGAGATTGATGCTATATTGAATCCTGCAATTGTTAAATCTACGACTCTTCAACCACTTGGTGATCCGTATGATAATTCGATTATGGATGGTTATGCAGCCTTGATTAAAGCAGATTTAGAACGTAAAAACGCACAAGCGGATGCTGTTGTAACGCGCGTCGAAGATGTTGTTATTGAACAAGATGAATTGATGGCAGGTAAAACTACCGATCAACAGGAAACAACAAACGAAATTTACTTGCTTCGAAATAAAATCGCATTGGACGAAGAGGAATCTGATTTGAATCGTCAAGGAACTGTTGATGTGCTTAGAGCTGATGAAAAGGTGAGAGATGAAAAATCATTGGAAGATGATTTTATTGAAAAAGCGGATAATATCAGAACGCAAGGTACATTGCATGAAGCTAAAGTTTCCACTGAAAAGGATGCTGAAAATCGTGATGAAGTTCATATGGAAAATACAGATGTAATTACAGATGTGAATTTTAATCAAGCCGAATATGAGCGAGCACAAGCTCAAAAAGACGCTTTGGCAAATGTGAAATCAGATCAAACTCTTGAAGATGTTAAATTGTCTCTTGCAGCAAATGATTCTGAACGATTTGATCAACGAAAAGAAATCGAAGAACAAGTAAATACATTGCAAGTAAATGCTAGTGATGTAATCGATAATTTATCAACATCAAAAACTGAGACACAGCAAGATACTAAAAAAGGAATTGAAGGTGTGAAAATCAATGCGGCAGAATTGGATAAAAACAGTGAGATTCAAGCAGCTAAAAATGATGATAAACTAAAGATTCTTGAAATTGAAATCAACAATGGTCAGCAAGATTTGAGTTTCAAACAAACTGAAAATTCGAATGAAATTAATAAAGGTGTTAATGATATCAATTTGTCAATAGAGGAGAATTCAGTTGATCGAGATTTGGATCGCCAAGCAACAGAGGTAGTCATTAAGAACGAATCAAGAGAAATTGATGACCAAGCGTATGAAGATTATAATAATGAAACCGTAAAATATTTAAAAAATCAAAATGAGTTGAGAAACGTTTCAACTACACTAACTGATATTGAAGGGTTAGCTGAGGATAAGCATGCAATTAAAGTACAAGAGGTAACTAAAATTGATAAGAACTCAACAATTGTTTCTCAAGAATCGAATTTAAATGATGAAGAAACGCGTCAAAAAGCGAAATCATCAATTGTTGTTGCAAATACAGAAGTGGAATTAAATTCTACAACATCGACAAAGAAACAAGAAGCTAATTCTGCTAAAATGTCGGATGTTAGCAAAGCAAAAGATGCTGATAATTTAAATCAGGATAAAAAAGATGTTGATAAGCATTATGCTGCGCAAAAGCAATTGTCAAGCGTAGACAACACGAAACCAGAAAAGGTAATTATTGCCAATACGTTGGGTCAAGAATATCCTGAAGGAGTTAGCCAAGAATCGTTTACTCAGTCAGACGAAAATGGTTTAATGACGGCAATTATCACTCGTCGCGTTGTTGTTATTAATGGTCAAGGAAATGTTTATGTGCGTACTCAAACATTGAATGCCATTACTTATACAAAAAATGGTGAAGCCACAACCGAATATACTTGGCAAAGAGAAACACAAGGTCCACATCTTGAAAGACATTATTAATTAGTTTATTCAATTGTTATTGTGAGTAACTCTTTGGCGTATCTTTTTTTTTCGCTGTAAATTGATGTAAATTCACATCAATAATGGAAACGAAAAAGTTGATAATTGTACTGGCGACACTTGGTAAATTGATTATATCAGTTTTACTGTTCATGTATTTTTGGAAAGCAGAGGACTTTATTGCTATTAAATATATTGATATTGCTATAATTCTATTGGCGATTGTTTATATCCTTTTGCAATTATTGACGCGTAAATTATCCTCCGCACCGCATTGGTGGGATTGGGTGTATTATGTTGGTTTATTGTGCATCATGATTGCTTCAATAGTCATTTCACAAGAAACGTTTAACGTATTTCACATGATCACCAGAGTTGGAACGGTGTTTTTAATCCTTCCATTATTCGCTGATATCTATCAACTGTTTTTGAAAAAGAATCTCAAATGAACGTACATTTTATAGCAATAGGAGGAAGTGCAATGCACAATTTGGCAATAGCACTAAGTAGAAAAGGAGCGAATGTAACAGGTTCCGATGACGAGATTTTTGAACCTTCTAGAACACGTTTGGAGAAACAAGGAATACTTCCAGCTTCAATTGGTTGGGATGCAAATAGAATTTCAAGTGAATTGGATGCCGTAATCTTAGGAATGCACGCACGTGAAGATAATCCGGAGTTACTCAAAGCGAAAGAATTAAACATTCCAATTTATTCCTATCCAGAATATTTATACGAACAAAGCAAAACTAAAACGCGCGTTGTTATTGGTGGAAGTCACGGAAAAACCACGATAACATCAATGCTGTTGCATGTTGTAAACGAACTTGGAATGAACGTTGATTACATGGTTGGTGCTCAATTGGAAGGCTACGATTGCATGGTTAAATTAACGGAAGACGCTCCTGTAATGATTTTGGAAGGAGATGAATATTTGTCTTCACCGATTGATCGCAGACCAAAATTCCATTTATATCGACCAAACGTTGCCATCATCAGTGGAATTGCTTGGGATCACATCAATGTATTTCCAACGTTCGAAAATTATGTTGATCAATTCGATATTTTCTGTTCGTTAATTGAACCGAATGGAACATTGATTTACAATACAGAAGACGAGGAAGTAAATAAACTTGGTGAAAAATACGCATCAACTTTAAACGCTATTCCATACAAAACGCCAACATACGAAGTCGCAGAAGACGGAACGCGTTTGTTCTTTGATGATGAAATTTTTAATCTGAAAATCTTTGGAGGACACAATTTGCAAAACTTAATGGGTGCGATGCGCTTAGGTGAAGCAATTGGAATCGAACCAAAGGAATTCTTTAGAGCTGTTCAATCGTTTACTGGTGCAGGAAAACGTTTGCAAAAAGTAGCTGAAAAAGGTGCGTTTACAATGTTTAAAGATTTCGCACATTCACCATCAAAATTAAAAGCAACTACTAAAGCAGTAAAGGAACAATTTGCTGAACGTCATGTTGTAGCTTGTATGGAATTACATACGTTTTCTTCCTTAAAGAAAGAATTCTTGCCACATTACAAAGATGCAATGAAAATGGCAGACGAAGCTGTTGTATATTACAGTCCTGAAGTGGTGAAACACAAAAAACTTGAACCAATTTCAAAAGAATTGGTAGCAGAAGGTTTTGGTGGAAATGTAATAGTAATGAATGAAACCGAAGAAGTACTGCAATTTATACGTTCCAAAAAATGGAACAATGCTGTGCTTTTAATGATGTCTTCTGGAAACTTCGATGGAATTAATTACGAAGCGCTAGGTGAAGAATTATCCAATGGTTGATTCGATTGATTTAATCGTTTAAACAATATCTTTCTGAAAATCATTGTGACAAGTAAACTGTAAATGGTTGCAAGCACTGTTAATGACAATACGGAAAGAATTGCCGTGTTTTTAGCAGATGCACCATTCTTATTGTTGGCGATTAATTTTTTCTCTATTTGTTCTTTCGTCATTACTTCTGCATCCGGTTGTGAAGCTTTGAATTTTTTCAATTGAACTGGATCATTGACCATTTTGTGAATCGTTACTTCATTTTCGGCAATTTGATGCTTGTAAAAATCAGGATTGATGTTGTTGTAATAAACATAAATGAAAATGCTCACGATAATTACATACGGGATTCCAGCTGTCATCGCATTTTTGATATCCAACAATGCATTCGTTTCTTCTGTATCACGTAACTTTTGAATAAATAATCCAACCGCAATTGCAAGCAGTAAACCTAAAATATTTAATAAAACAGCTGGAGCAATTGAAGTGAATCCAACCAAATGGAAAATCATTTTTAATCCAATCCAAGCAAATGCTGCAATAATTCCTGTTTTAACTGTGATACGCATAGTCTGATAAATAAAAATCCCGGTATGAAAATCACACCGGGACAAAAGTATAGTTTAATATCGAATTAACTGTTCATTGACACAAGGAATTCCTCGTTTGAAAGCGTGTTTTCCATGTGATTTTTCATAAACTCCATAGCTTCAACAGGATTCATATCCGCAATAAATTTACGAATCAACCAAATACGTTGAAGAACATCTTTGCTAACCAATAAATCTTCACGACGAGTACCAGAAGCAGTAATATCGATTGCTGGATAAATACGGCGATTGGCAATTTTACGATCCAATTGTAACTCCATGTTACCAGTTCCTTTAAATTCTTCGAAGATTACCTCGTCCATTTTAGAACCTGTCTCAGTCAATGCTGTTGCAATAATTGAAAGCGATCCGCCATTTTCGATTTTTCGAGCAGAACCGAAGAAACGTTTTGGTTTATGCAATGCATTCGCATCAACACCACCTGAAAGTACTTTTCCTGATGCTGGAGAAACGGTATTGTAAGCACGAGCCAAACGTGTGATTGAATCTAATAGAATACAAACGTCGTGACCACATTCTACCATGCGTTTTGCTTTTTCCAACACCATATTGGCAACTTTTACGTGGCGATCAGCTGGTTCATCAAATGTCGATGCAACAACCTCTGCGCGAACACTTCTTGCCATATCCGTAACCTCCTCAGGACGTTCGTCGATCAACAAGACAATTAAATATGTTTCAGGATGATTCGCTGCAATTGCATTGGCTACATCTTTCAACAACATTGTTTTACCTGTTTTCGGCTGCGCAACGATCATTCCACGTTGACCTTTCCCAATCGGTGCAAACAAATCCATTACACGCGTTGAAAGCGTTTCTTGTTTGTGTCCAGTTAATTTGAATTTCTCATCTGGAAACAATGGTGTTAAGTATTGGAAAGGAACACGGTCACGAATATAAGATGGGTGACGTCCGTTGATTGATTCAACTTTTACCAATGGGAAGAATTTTTCACCTTCACGTGGCGGACGAATTGTTCCTTTTACTGTATCTCCAGTTTTCAAACCAAACAATTTGATTTGACTTTGAGAAACATAAATATCATCTGGAGAAGGTAAGTAGTTGTAATCTGATGAACGCAAGAATCCGTATCCATCTTGAATTACTTCTAAAACTCCTTCAGCTGTAACAATTCCAACTAAATCATATGCATCGTCTGGTGTTTTGTCTTCAACTGGTTTGTTTTCGTGTTGAGGACGACGATTTTGTTGATTTGGATTGTTATTGTTTTGATTGTTATTGTTTTGATTGTTATTATTTTGATTCGGATTGTTTCCTTGGTTGCGATTTGGGTTCTGATTTGGATTGCGATTTTTCTCAAAACGCTCTCTTTTTTCTTGAACTGGTGCAACAACTTCTCCTTCAACAGCAACTGCTTCTTTCGCTTCACCTTCAACAGGTTCTACTTTTTCAGTTGGTGTTTTGATAATTTCCAATAAGTTTCTTCCTGGACGATCTGTTCGTTCTGGACGATTTTTAGGTCCTTGTTGCTTTTTAACCGGTGCTTCAGCTTTCACTTCTTCAACTACCGTTTCTGCTACTTCAGCAACTTTCGTTTCAACAACTTCTTTTACTTCAGGTGTTTCAGCAACGATAGCTGGTTTTTCTTCTGAAAATAAACTTGGTTGTTTTTTACCGATTTCAACTTTTTCAACACGCGTTCTTTTGCGTTTAGGTTTATCATCTGAAGAATCAGAAGAAGCTTCCGCAACTGGCTCAGCAACTACGGCAGCTGCAGGTTGTTCTGAAGCGTTACCAGTCAGTTGATTAATTAATTCGGCTTTTTTGTATGTGTCTGCATTTTCAATTCCAGCTGCTGCTGCAATTACTCGCAAATCAGAAAGTTTTTTGCTTTCTAAATCTTTTTTATCCATAAAATACGGTAAAAGTATTATAAACTAAATTGGGGTATTTCAAATCTTTTCTTTGGATTGTTAGGAAACAGAAAATTGTTCCTTTTTTGATATTGCAATAATACAAATAATCATTCAATTAACAATACAATCAGAAAAAAAACAATTTATCTCAAAAGATGTTTTTAGGTAGGTTAAAAATACTGTATTCGTGTTAAATTACACGATGTACATTTTTTGATTGGACGATTTTAGGGGATTTTACTATATTCACGACATGAAAATTTTTAAATCAATGTTCACCGTTTTCTGGTATGTTGTGATATTCATGCATATTGGATTGGTATTTTTTGTTGAAAGCTTTGTGCCAAACATGGATCCAACTGGATTTAAAATGGCGCGTTTTCTATTAATTGCCTTGCTTTTTGTGATTGCATTTAAGCGCAAGAAATTGTCTTTGTGGATTTTCTCTTCCATGATTCTGGGAATAGAAGTGGGAATGGATTTCCCTTCTTTTGGATTGGAAATGGAACGCTTTGGCAAGATTTTCATTCGTTTAATTAAATCACTTGTTGGACCATTGATTTTTGCAACACTCGTTGTCGGAATTGCTGGGCATTCGAATTTGAAACAAGTTGGACGAATTGGTTTAAAAAGTATTCTGTATTTCGAAATTGTAACGACAATTGCTTTGTTTATTGGGCTTTTGGCGATTAATGTATCGCAAGCAGGAGTAGGAGTTAAGAAGCAAGCAAGTCAGCAGGAATTGGATAAATCCGCCGAATTGTTAGAGCAAACGAAACAACATAAGGACCATTTAATTGAAATTTTCCCTGAGAATTTCGCGAAGTCAATGGCTGAAAATCAGGTCTTACAAATCGTTGTTTTCTCTGTGATTTTTGCAATTGGTTTAAGTATGGTGAAAAATGTTCAGCACAAAAACACCATGTTGAGTTGGACCGAAAGTCTTTCTGAAGTAATGTTCAAGTTTACAGATATCGTTATGTATCTCGCACCAATCGCTGTTTTTGGAGCCTTGGCTAGTACCGTCGCCAAGTCGGGGGTCGGAGTGCTCTTTGATTTAATGAAATTGGTTGGAACATTATATGTCGCTTTAATTGTATTTATCACGGTTGTTTTGGTTCCAATTGCATTGATCGCGC
>JBDKHH010000115.1:0-4871 GCA_039797785.1 Bacteroidota bacterium
AATTCTTTTGCGCTCCTGTAATCAGTTGTAAACCTTCCAATGATTCAGTTTGCAGTTGTCCAAGATTAATTTGTCCAGTTTGATTGTTGACCAAGGTAAATCCATCCACCACAATTGAACTGTGATTGCTTCCTAAACTTCTGACAGAAATCGTTTTCAAGCCACCTAATCCGCCATACGAACGAATCGATACTCCAGCAAATTTCTGCATCAATTGTCCAACATCTTCTCCTTGTAATTCAAGAATTGCAGAACGACGAAGCGCCTGTACTTTTTCAGCGTTGTTGCGCAATGAATCACGCACACGAACTTCTTGTAGCTCACGCTCAGTTAACTGTGCAAAAGACAGAAAACTGAGCATTGAAGCCAAAAATATAAGTGTGAATTTCATTGAATGCCGCGCACTAACTTATTTGATCACTTTTTGAAGCGCTGTGCCTCGAACGTTCGTTAATTGCAAGAAATAAATTCCTGAAGGCAATGCCGCAGTTTCAATAATTGCATTCCCCGTTAATTCTTCTGAATGAATCAGTTTCCCGTTTAAATCACGCAATTCCAATAATCCATTTTCACCTTTAACAATTAGCTGATCATTGAATGGATTTGGATAAACATTCATAAAAAGTTCCAGCTCTTCAACCCCTGTTGAGCTATAGTGAAAATCAACATTATCAATTGCAAAATAGGATGGCGTATTCATTCCCCACCCGCCATTATCAGATGATTCTAAGCGAAAAGTTATTTGTCTAACAGGAAAACTAAAATTAGATAAATCAACATTCATCCAAGTATCTAAAATATAATCTTGCGAATTATTCGAAAAACGATAATCTGCTAAATAAACTTTCATGGAATCTTTTGGTCCGCCTGGATATTCAGAACCAATTACCCACAGACGAAAGAAATCTTCTCCATTTGTACCGTCAATCGTTGTACCATCCGCTGCGTAAATAGATCCAAATTGTTTAGCAAACGCATCTCCATCACGCATTGAAATTGCCGCATAAGTCGTATTTGTGATCTTTAAAGAATCAAAAATTAAATCGATATCAGTAATCGTACAAGAAATTAATCCAGATGGATAATAAACAGCGTAATTACTCGAATTTAAACCCGAACCTGTATATGAACTGTATTGATTTCCCCAACCAGCTGTTGTGATGTCAGTCATGTTGGAAATTGAAAATCCGTTCCACGATCCCCAAGCATCATCATAATAATTAGCAAACAAAGCATAATCACTGAAAAATGGTCCATTCCCTGTTGATCCATTATCAAAAGTGTCTACCGCAGGCAAGGTAATGTCCTCAAAAGTTGCTGTTCCGTAATACGTTTGTGCTGATAAATTACTGCATATAAAGGCTGCAGTGGCCATCATGTAAATTTTCTTCATCGTTTTTAAATAAAAAATTAAACGTTGAAGAAATCAGTTAAATGAGATAATACTCGCTGTCTAGAATGGCGAACACTAAGTCGGACTTTAATCTGAAGTCTTCATTAATGATTTAGGGCAAGTATTCTGACTCTCACCAACTCGCTTTCGCCTTCCCATTAGCCGTGGCTAACAGTGACTTTTTGAAAGCGATCTTACAGTGATTACAGCTGCAGACACAGTTCCGGATTCACACCGGATTCCTTATTAATCCACCGAAGTGGAACCAAAAATCTGTACAAAGATAGTTTAAATTTTAAATTAACCCGAAAATTATTGGGATCGGACGCACTTATAACCGCACGGACAGGTCGCGACCTGTCCCTACTGTTTCGGAGTCCCTACTGTTTCGGAGTTTCCTTTTTCTTTCCTTCCAATTTCAAGGTGTATTGCACCATGATTGTTCTTGGAGGTTCAATTTTAAGAGGGCGCAATGAATAACTACGGTTCATTATGTTTGAACCAATGATTGCCAATTTATGTTTTTCAGTAAGATTGTACGAAATACGTGCATCAAAAATCCAATTTCCAAAACGGTGATTTTCGTAATAATCCATGTAACGCAAATCTTGTAAGTATTCGTTATCGATTGTCAATTCTTCAAAATCCTTGATAATCGCATCCATATTGATGATTTTACTGAAATATTTCGCTGAAAAACCAATTCCCAATTTCTTGTACAAAACCACTTCAGCATCAATTTTTACATTGTGCAAGAAACGGTATTTCAAAATTCCTTTCGTTGAATCCAACGACGTTTTGTTATAAGAGAATACACGATTCAACGAATCCACCGCATAAACATAATCTGGTGTTAAGGTTTTTGGGACAATGTAGTTGTAACCCGCCATGAACGTCAATTCAGCGTTTTTACCCAACTTCGCCATTCCAGTAAACGATGCGTCAATTCCAACAACACGCGATTCACCTGTGTTTAAGAACATAAATCCAGCACTTGATCCAAGAGCTTGAAATGAGGTTAATTCATGCCAAATTCCAAACATGTATTCAATGGTGTTTTGGTATTCTTGCCAGAAACCAGCAACATCTAAATAACCGTACAATTTACCGAATTTCAATCCTTGCTTGATTCCTACTTCCGCATTCCAGCTAGTTTCTGGTTTTAGATTCGGATTTGGGAAAACACCGAAGTTCCCAACACCCGTTTTAATGAAGCGTTCTGTGATTGTTGGGAAGCGATAACCTTGACCATACGAAGCACGTAAATACGTTTCTTGGTAGATTTTAATACTTGTTCCTGCTCTAAAAATTGGCTTCAAAGCAGTAATCGTATCGTTCAACTGAAAATATTCCAAACGTCCACCAACTGATAAGTTCAGAGTCTTGTTGATTTTATTTTCCAATTGCGTATACGCCGAAATATTTAACATCTGATTGTTTGGCGTCCCTGAACCAACATAAATATTGGAATATGAATCTGTAAATGTCCCTGTTAGACCTCCAATGAAATCCAAATTTTTCAATTGACGGAATGTTTTTTGGAACATGTAATCACCATAATACGTCGTTGCCTTGTTCGATTGATTTGCAGACATTTGATTGTCTGCATATAAAATACGTCCACGCAAACTGTGTTTTCCGTCAGTTGCTGTGTAAAAATTGACGAATGGATCTAGGTTAAAAATAAATTGATCGTTTAGGAAAACAGCTCCTGGGTACGCACGATATAAACCAGTTGAATCATTCAACCAAGCCAAAGGCATAACCGAATGTGCTTTCATGAAATTTCCATTGATTCCGTAATTCAAACCACGAATTTTTTTCGAACGGTAACGCAAATTGAAATTCAAACGTCCACGCATCGAAACCAAATCTTTCTCTGTGAAATTGGTGATGGTATCTGGAAAAATAGTTGCTACCAATGAATCCGTTGATGGCATTCCAATATATCCGTGATCGTAATTAAAGTTTCCTCCAACGACAAGATCCAATTGTTTGATAATGCGTGAGTGTAAAAAATTAACACCGTGAATTCCCGGATACTGGTCCCACCATTTCATGCTTTCATCTGATGGTGATGAGTACATTCCTGAATATACGTTTACTTTTGTCAAAGGAATTTGCTTTGGATAAGCCGTACGAATGTGTACAGAACCTGAAAGCGCTGAACTTCCCGATAAAACCGAAGCAGCTCCTTTAATCACTTCCACTTGGTGAATGTTCTCAACAGGAATAAAACCCCATTCTGGACGACCAGCATCACCAGAAAGCATTGGCATATCATCAACAATTACCGCCACTTTCGAACCAACACCAAAGGTAAATCCACTTCCTCCACGAATTTGTGGTTCACCATCCAAAATGTTCAATCCAGGCGTTTGATCCAGCGCAGTTTCAATGCTTCGCGTGTTTTTGTTTTCAATCATGGCTGGTTTGATAATCTCCATCGAAACGGTTTGGTCTTCAATGGCTTTATCAAACTTTCCTACTTTTATGTCAACCGCAATAAGTTCTTTAATGTATTGCTTTAAAACGATGTCATGAGAAACTGTTTGGTTTTCAAATACGTTCACTTCAAACGTATCCGTTACCATGTTTGAGTAGCGGCAAATTAAACGATTCAATCCAACCGGAATTTCAAGAACATAATTTCCTTGATCATCTGAAACGGCTCCAATCGTTACATCCTTGCGGTAAATAATTGCCGCATCTGGAATTGCTTCACCTTTTTCATCGCGCACCTTTCCAACTACTTTTCCTGTTTGAGCAAAAGATGCGACGGATAAAATCGATACAAAAAACACAAGTAACTTTCTCATATTAGTAGGTATAAAACAAAAACTACCCCCGAAAGCTCAGGAGTAGTTTTGAAATGGGAGATTTTAGTATAAAATCGATATCTTTTTGGTTGTATTTCCTTTGTTAGACTGAATAGTCAAGAAGTAAATACCTTTCAATTGATGTGTTTGAATTGTAGCTGTTAAGTCACCGTTTTGTACCAATTGACCATTGCTTGCATAAATTGCATACGTTCCAGTCAATTCTTCACCCAAAATGTGAATCACTTGCTCTTCAACTGTAACTTGAATCAAACTTGCATCTGCTTCGTTGATTCCCCAATTTATATTCACCGTAACATTTACAACCGCTGTATCACATGTAATCGCTGGTGTTCCAGCGTCACAAATTGCATACGTGTACGAATCATTTCCATAATAACCAGTTGCTGGTGTGTATGTGATTTCACCAGTTGTTGTATTAACACTTGTTGTTCCGTTTGTTGGATTTACAGTATCGTTTAATGTTGAATTTTTGATTTGATTTTCAACGTCCACATCGTTTGCCAATACATTTGTTACAACTGGAGTATTCATGTTCGTTACTGCTACGTCGTCGTTGGCAATGATTTGATTGTTTCCAACGATTACTTCTGTAACTGTTACCGTAACAACTGCTTGGTCGCACAAAACTGGCATTC
>JBDKHH010000116.1:0-10267 GCA_039797785.1 Bacteroidota bacterium
AACAGAGGATTTATTACCATTACACCACTTCAAGCATTTTGGGATTGGGCGAACGAATTTGAATCAGAAATGGAATTCTCTGCTGAAGATGGCGTGGAACCAAATGTCTATTTGATAACTGAAGATTTTTTCGAAATTGAACCCTTGATTGAACAAAACTTCAAGAAAATATTCAAGAATGAACTTTCGATGATCACCGAAGACGAAGCAGAATGGCCAGAAGACCGAACAATGGAAACCTTTCTAAATTGGTTTGATATCGAAATTGGATCGACTGTATTTGATTTGGAAAAAAGCGATTTGAAAGGGGAGAAACTGTAGTAATTTGATAAATTGAATCTTCAATTTTCAATCTTCAATTTTCATCATCTTATCACATCCTTGTTTTCACCTTTCTTAGGCATTGGACCGCGCTTGTAAATTACAAGTCCATTTAAGAAGTTGCGCAATAATTGGTCGCCACATTCCATGTATTTTGGATGATCTGGATTGCGATACAAAGCGTTGATTTCACTTTTCGTAACGTTGAAGTCAACGAGTTTTAGAATTTCAATGACTTGATCATCACGCAATTCCAATGCTACGCGTAGTTTCTTTAAAATATCGTTGTTTGTAAGCATATCCGTGTTTTTTGTAAAGATAAGTGATTTTCAGTGATTAACACTTTTCAATCAATTTCGAATTGTAATAATTGACGTCTGTCGAAACATCTTCTGTTGCCCAAATAGGTTGTTCGAATGCTTCATTTTCATCGGATAATTCAATTTCAGCAAGTAAAAGTCCTTCCAAGTTTCCATGAAATTCATCTACTTCCCACAAATGATTTCCAACCTTGATCTCGTATCGGTCTTTTGAAATGGTTTTCTCTGCAAATAAACGAATCATTTCTTCAGCTTCTTCGACCGGAATTTCGTACTCAAACTCATTGCGTGAAATACCAACTGTTGCACCTTTGATGGTCAAAAATCCTTTAGAACCTTTGATGCGTGCACGAACAGTTTTTTCGGGTGAATTTAAAATGTAGGCCTGAACAATTTTCTTCGGACTCGGTTTTTCAACTTTTTCCCATTCCGCTTTATCGACCAAGAATTTACGTTCGATTTCCATGTTTATTGATTGTCAAATGAACGGTTCCAAACGTATTCCCAATCTTTAATTGCTTCGAAACGTGCTTGTGCTTCTTTATTCGAAGGATGCGTTAAAACTGATTCAACACTCACTTCTTCTAAACTTGGAGCCAATCCTTCGCGCACAAAAATGAAATTGAATCCCAATTCGTGACAACCTACCAAACGGTAACCCAAGTGTTTTGCCAATTTGGTCATCGCAACGGGTGAAGCACCGTGATAATCTGGATGTTTTCCTGGATAGAAATACGTTGGATCATACGGAACAACAATATCGTTCAAACCAAATTCATTGTGCGTTTCGATAATGACAATTTGAGGTTGAATTTCCGTAATCGCTTCCCAAACCCAATAATCGTTTCCATCAATGTCCACCGACATCATACCGATTTCACCAGCCAATCCACCTTTTGTGATTAATTCATTGATGTTTTCGCGGGTAATCATGTCACAAATGAAACGTGGAGCAGCAACTTTTTTGTTTCCCCATTTTTTGAAGAAATATTCGCCTCTTTCAACCGCTTTTTGATTTCCATCTAAGAACAAACCTGTCCAATCATGGTGAAAATGCAAATTCGCTGAGTTACTATTCACGCCGTCATCAGAACCGAATTCTAAGAATGTTTTAACTGGATGCTCGATTTGAGAAATCGTGTACAATAACAAACCATCTTCCTCGAATTGAGAAAATACTTTGAAGCCCGTTTTATTGAAATCGCTCACTTCTCCAGAACGATAGGACTGATAAATTGCTTGCTGGCGCGCTGTTTCTGCGGCACTAAAACGTTCCCGAATTTTAAAATGTAAAAAGTGTTTTTTCAGAAAATGTTTTAAAACTGGGTGCATTCTTCGTCAATTTTGAATGTTGTCGCGATTAAATCGGGTTTAAAAGTACATTTTTTTTCGCTTCTTCGTTCTATCTATATGCTTTCTATTACCTTCGTGGAAATGAATATTTTTCTAACATACGATTACGAATTGTTCTTTGGCGCGGCAACAGGCAGCGTTGAAAAATGTATGTTAGAACCTACAAATGCTCTGCAAAAGATTGCCGATCGCTTCTCAATTCCAATGACCTTTTTTGTAGATATTGGTTATTTGATCAAATTGGAAGAATTTGCACCAAAAAATCCGACGCTTCAAAACGATTTGGACAAGGTGAAAGAACAATTGCACGAATTACAGGCAAAAGGACATTCACTGCAAATCCACATTCATCCGCATTGGGAGAAATCAATCTATGCAGATGGTAAATGGAAAATTGAAACGAAGAACGCTTACAAGTTGGCAGATTTTACGGATGACGAAATTGAACGCATTGTTAGAACTTATACTGCTTATTTGAATCAATTAACTGGAAAGAAAGCTCAGGTTTTTCGTGCAGGAGGTTGGTGTATTCAACCATTTAATCGCTTGGAAAAAGTGTTTAAAGAATTGGAAATCCGCATTGATTCAAGTGTTTTTTCTGGAGGACATTTCGAAGCAGGAGAATATTCTTTTGATTTTAGGACGGCTCCGAAGAAATCCAATTACCGCTTTTCGAACGATGTTTGCATAGAAGATCAATCGGGTTATTTTACAGAATATCCAATTAGTTCACACGTCTATTCGCCCTTATTCTATTGGCGTTTATATGGTTTGGGACGCTTGTTTCCAGCTCAACACAAAATGATGGGCGATGGAACTTTCTTAGCGCAGCCAGGAAGAAAAAAATCAGTTTTAACTTCGTTTACACACAATCATGTGAGTTGCGATGGTTATTACGCGTCGAAATTAGCGACGTGTTTGAACAAACATCGATCAGCAAATGCAACAGATTTCGTTGTGATTGGTCACCCAAAGGGCTTGACACAATTTTCATTGAAAGCATTGGAGCGTTTTGTTGCAAAGAATTATACGAAACACACGTTTAAAGCGTTAACCGAAGAACTTTGAGATTTATTCAGCGCGAACATATCGATTGTGAAAAATGGGATGCTTTGGTGAAAAGCGATGCATCTGTTTCTGTCTTTTCGTTGAGTGCGTATTTGGATGCTGTTGCAGAAAATTGGTGTGTTTTCACCGATGAAGAGTATACAAAAGGAATTGCTTTACCGTTTACGTTTCGTTTAGGCGTAAAAACCTGTTATACGGCTGTTTTCTTGCGCTATGTTGAGTGGATTGGAGAGCAAACAGTTCAATTTGACAAACTGATTTCCTTGTTGCAAGCTGAATTTCCGGGAGGGCAACTTTGCATCAAACAAGATGTATTGGGCTATCCAAGTGAGGAATTTGTGTTTCAGAACATTCCAGTTTTAACTGAAAGAACGATTAATTCGCAAGCAAAACGCATGCTTTCCAAGGCTGAGAAAAAACAGTTTCAATTGGAAGAAGTTGATTCAATTCAAGAGATTCAGGCGATTATTTCGGAAGAGTTACCGCAAAAAATTGCTAGTATCAATGATACGAGTTTATCTGCTTTGGAAAAATTGACCAGTCATTTGAAAAAGGAAAATCGTTTAAGAATTGTGGCGATTAAAGATCAATCAATAACTGTTGGAGGTTTGTATTTGGTGGAATTCAACGATACAGTCTTGTATTTGAAAGGCGCCTTTACAAAAGAAGCCAAAGATGCAGGAGCTATGTATTTTGCCATGAATGAAGCAATTAAACAAGCGCAAGCTGCTGGAAAAAACTTTGATTTTGGTGGTTCCAGAGTAGAAGGAGTTCGTAGGTTTAATGTAAATTTGGGCGGTAACGATCAGGTGTATTTTTCATACGAATGGAACAATGCGCCATTTTGGTTTAAACTATTGAAAAAAGCAAGACAAGCATGGAAAAGAAAGTAATCGTCATTACTGGCGCTTCAGGTGGAATGGGAACTGCTCTTACGAATTGGTTCATCCAACAAGAGTATAACTTGGTTTTACATTCACATTCAAGCCAAATTTCTTTACCATCTGCGGAAAACGTTTTGTTAATCACAGGAGATTTACGCGAAGAAAAAACAGCTCAAGAGTTAATTGACCGTGCCTTGGAACGTTTCGGAAGAATAGATATTTTGATTAATAATGCTGGTATTTCGCGCAGTGCAATGTCGTGGAAAACGGAGTTCGAAGCATGGAAAGAAACGATGGCGATTAACCTTGACGCACCTTTCTTAGTGAGTAAAGCCGTAATTCCTCACATGCGCGCTCAGAAATCAGGATCGATTATCAATATTTCTTCGGTTGTTGCGCAAACGGGTGCAATTGGAACTGCGGCGTATGCGGCATCTAAAGCGGGATTGATTGGTTTAACAAAAACACTTTCGAAAGAATTAGCAAGCTCAAATATCAATGTAAATGCATTGGCACTTGGCTATTTCAATACAGGAATGATTGAAGATGTTCCAGCTGAACTACAAGCAGAAATCATCAAAATAATTCCAATGAATCGCTTGGGAGATCCTGAAACGGTTTGTAAAACGATTGAATGGTTAATCGCAGATGAATCACGTTATGTGACTGGTCAAGTGATAAATTTGAATGGGGGCATGTTTTCCTAATTCAATGATTCAAAGATTTGATGATTCAAAGATTCTCTGTCTGCCGATAGGCAGGAAATATTCAAATGCTCAAATATTCAAATTACAACAAGCACTCTCGCCTTGGCGGACTAAATTCTAATGCTTATCTTTGTTCATGTTTCGATTAAAAGCAAATACACCGCGCTGGGTTATAATCCTAATGGATTTGTTCCTTTCGTTCATTGCCTTGGCTTTTGCCTATTTGATACGATTTGATTTAAAAGCGGATAAAGCACTCATTGAAAAAGAATGGGCGATATTGTCAAAATCCATTTTGCTGTATTTTTTAATCAAATTGCTTGTCTTTTACTTTTTTAAGATCCACAAAGGATTAGTTCGCTATACATCAACTGAAGATATTCGCCGCATTTTTATAGCGGTTGCCACAAGTTCTTTACTCTATTTTATTTTTGGAATCATTCGTTTTAATTATTTTGATGGGTCGTACCTCTTTCCAACTTCTGTATTAATAATGGAGTTTCTGGCGTGTTTCTTCCTGATGGTTGGCTCGCGTTTCATCGTTAAATTGTTGTATTTAGAATCGATAAAATCAACAGAAGATGTTGAACAGATTTTGATTTACGGTGCTGGAATTTCTGGATTAATTACAAAACGAACAATCGAAAAGGATGCTCGTTTGAATTATAAAATCATTGGTTTTATTGATGATAACAAGAAAATGGATGGAACGCGATTGGAAGGAATCGGGATTTATCATTCGTCGAAATTGGAATCGTTAATTAAAGAAGAAGGTGTTACGACAGTGATTATCGCGATTCAAAAACCAAATGAAAACAACCGTAAAGCGATTGTTGAAACGTGTTTGGCCTTGAACGTGAAAATGCAAAAAGTGCCAAGTGCAAAAAGTTGGATCAACGGTGAATTTTCAACCAAACAAATTGCGAAAATCAATATTGAAGATTTATTGGGACGCAAACCAATTGTATTGGATGAACAAAAAATCGCCGCTGAATTGAATAATAAAACGATCTTGGTGACAGGTGCTGCTGGTTCGATTGGTTCAGGAATGGTGCGACAAATTGCGAACTACCATCCAAAAAAAGTGATTTTATTGGATCAGGCTGAATCACCGATGTACGATTTTCAACACGAATTGCTTTCAAGTGGTTTAGACTTAAATTTCGAAGTTGTCATAGGCGATATTCGTTCGTTTGAGCGCATGGATCGTTTGTTTGATTGTTTTAAACCAGATTACGTTTTTCACGCAGCAGCCTACAAACACGTTCCCTTGATGGAATCGAATCCATCTGAAGCTGTATTGACGAATGTAAAAGGAACAAAAAATCTAGTTGATTTATCACTGAAACATGGCGTACAAAAATTCGTGATGATTTCAACGGATAAAGCTGTGAATCCGACGAATGTAATGGGAGCATCCAAACGCATTGCAGAGATTTACGCACAAGCAGCTAATGAGCAAGGAAAAACAAAGTTTGTAACGACACGTTTTGGAAATGTGCTTGGGTCAAATGGTTCTGTGATTCCGTTGTTTCAGCGTCAAATAGAGCAAGGCGGACCAATTACGGTAACCGATGAACGTGTTACTCGTTTCTTCATGACGATTCCGGAAGCATGTCAATTGGTATTGGAAGCGGGAACCATGGGAGAAGGTGGAGAAATCTTCGTCTTCGATATGGGCGAATCAGTGAAAATTATCGACTTAGCGAAAAAGATGATTCAATTGAGTGGATTGGAATTGGGCAAAGACATTGAAATTAAAGTAACAGGTTTGCGTCCAGGTGAAAAGTTATACGAAGAATTATTGGCGGAGGAAGAAAATACCATTCCAACGCATCATCCACAGATTTTAAAAGCGAAAATTCGCCACGAGGATGAAACGCAAATTACAGAAATAGAAAATTTAATACAACTCTTCGAACGTCAGCAAAACGACCAAATTGTCGGGAAAATGAAACAAATCGTTCCTGAATTTATCAGCAATAACTCCGACTTCGAGAAATTAGACAAAAAATGATTGCACCAGCAAAAATACAAGTACGCTTCACCGATTTAGATGTGCTAGGTCACGTTAATAACAACATTTACCTTAGTTACTTTGAAATGGCACGTGTGCATTATTTCAGAGAATTATTAGGTATTAGTTGGGATTGGCAAAAATTCGGAATCGTCATCGCAAAAAATGAAGTAGAATATTTGAAAAGTGTTTTATTACAACACGAACCACAAATTACCGTTTATACAGAGCAATTAGGTACGAAAAGTTTTACCTTAGGCTATGAATTGCGTGTAAATGATGAAGTGTATGCGAAAGGACTTTCAGTACAAGTTTGTTTTGATGCAACCACCCAATCAACGATTGCGATACCAGATCAAATGCGTTTTGGCTTGGAAAAAATAATTAAGGAATAGTTTTTGTCTACGATAGCGGACACACAAAAAAATAGAATCTATGAAATCATTTCTCCTCAGTATTTTCTTTATTTCGTCACTTTCGGTAGTGATTGCACAAATTCCAGAGGTTAAAAAGAAACATTGCTACGATCGAGCAGCAGATGCCAATAAGCAACGTTTTGCAAGTTGGGAATGTGGTAAATTGGCTGGTTACATCGATTGTAACGAGGAATTAGACTATGATGAAGAAACAAATACAGTACTGAAAAAAGCCAAAGATCAAGTGAATATTTCTGGTGCAGGAATGCCTTATACTGGAGGTTGTGAAACATGTTTTTCGAACGGATTGTTGGAGCGCCGCATCACCTTCGTGAATGGTAAAGAAAATGGAGTAGACTCGACATACTACAAATCTGGTTGTTTGCAAGTGGTACGTAATCACATTCAAGGCGCTGAATCGGGAATGTGGACATACTTATACGATAGTACTGGGAATGTTGCTTGGGAAATGAATTACAACCTTGGACAAAAACACGGTCGTCAAATTTATTTCACAAAAGGTTCAGAAGGAAAACCAGGTGATACGACGAAAGTGGAACATTACAGCAATGGAGTCTTGAATGGCGTAAAGAAAACGTATTTTCCAAAATCTAAATTGGAGAAAGAAGTGAATTATGTAAATGGTTTGATGGATGGTGCTTACAAAGCCTACAATTACGATGGCAAGATGATCCAAGAGTTTTCGTATAAGGCAGGAAAGAAAAATGGAGAATGTAAGTTATACTACAACGATGGAACTTTGCTTTCAACAGAACATTGGACAATGGATGTGAAAGATGGAGAATTCAAAACGTTCTATTACAACGGACTTGTTCAAACCATGGAGAATTACAAAAAAGGAATTAACGAAGGTTGGTTTGAGGAACGTTGGCCAGATGATAAATTGAAACGAAGAGCCTTGTACAAAAAAGGCGTTTTGATTGAAGAACATCGCTACGATGAGCACGGTACTGAAAATTACACCTTCGGTGTAGAAGCAAGTGCCTCAACAGAAGATGACGCTATGCCATCCTCTCAAAAGAAAAAAACAAAGAAGAAAAAATCCAAAGGAGAAGAAGAAAAAGGTGGATTGATCAAAGTTGAATAAGATGAACATCGCAATAATTGGAGGAGGAGCAGCAGGTTTTTTTGCTGCTCTTTCTGCTAAAAAACATTTCTCGAAAGCAAACGTCACGATTTATGAAAAGTCTGGAAAAGTATTGAGTAAAGTCAAGATTTCGGGCGGTGGACGCTGCAATGTGACGCATGCCTGTTTTTCGAATCGTGAATTGGCAGCCTTTTATCCACGTGGAGAAAATTATTTGCGAAAAGCCTTCGAACAGTTTAATGCTCAGTCAACTGTAGAATGGTTTGAAAGTAGAGGAGTGAAACTGAAAACGTATCCCGATAATTGCATTTTTCCTCAATCCAACGATTCACAATCCATCATTGATTGTTTCCTAAAAGAAGCAGTTGATTTAGGCGTTGAAATCAAACTGAATCAATCGATAACACACCTTGACATCGAAGCAAATGGATTTACACTTTATACACGCGATACGCACTATCAGGCAGATCGTATCATCGTCACAACTGGTGGACAACCAAAACGTTCTGGTTTAGAATGGCTGGAGAAATTGGGGCATGAAATCATCGAACCGATTCCATCCTTATTCACGTTCAACATGCCGCAGAATCCCATTCGTGAATTGATGGGGAATGTGGTTGAAAAAGCGACGGTGAAAGTCGAAGGAACAAAATTGATGGGAAAAGGTCCTTTGTTGGTAACGCATTGGGGAATGAGTGGTCCAGCGATCTTGCAACTCTCCGCTTGGGGAGCGCGCATTTTAGCCGAACGCAACTATGAATTCGCCATCTTGGTCAATTGGTTAGACGAGCTCAAAGAAGACTCCTTACGCGCACAATTTCAGAAAATCATCCAAGAACACGAAGGAAAGAAAGTCGCCAATTTGAATCCATTTCCAATGACGAGTCGTTTATGGAACTTCTTGCTACAAAAATCCGAGATTCATCCCGAAATGCGATGGAAAGATTTGGGTAAAAAGAACATCAATAAATTGGTCAATACACTCCTGAACGATCGTTACGAAGTAAGCGGCAAAACTACCTTCAAAGAAGAATTCGTTACAGCAGGCGGTATCGCACTATCAGACGTTGACTTCAAAACCATGCAAAGTAAAAAAGTACCCGGCATGTTCTTCGCAGGCGAATTACTCGACTTTGATGGCATTACTGGCGGGTTTAACTTTCAAGCTGCTTGGACTACAGGGTTTATTGCTGGGAAGAGCTGTTTGATTTAGAATCGAGAGCCGCGAGCCGAGAATTGAGATTGATCCAACTTAATTTTGCGATGGTTGAAAGTGTTATTAAATCAAAATAGTTGATTCATGACATTTTATTACCATGAAAAAGGAGGATAAAGAATCATCCACTCACATGGTATTATTATCATTCGCAACAAAAGTTTGTTTTCCCGCAAGCACTTTTTACGTTTCTCGAACGATTTTTTAATCTTCCGCAATGAGTTTGAAGGTTTCTGGAATCACTTTTCAATTTCCCGGAATGACTTTTCAGATTTCCGCGATGAGTTTGAAAATTTTCGGAATCACTTTTTAGTTTTCCGCAAAGAGTTGCTAGTTTTCCGGAACGCTTTTGAAATTTTCTGCGATGAGTTTTTAGCTTTCCGTAAGGACATTTTACAATACCGCAATGAACGTTTAAAAATATCGAAGAAGCAAAAATAAAGATCTAGTTTATCTAACTTAGCCTCAGGGCTGACAAGGAACAAAGAACAAGCCTTTAAACGAAAACGATTTTTGGGTTAGGTCTTCTTTAGTGTTGTTAAACAATCTGTTTTTCCAAATCAACACTTCTCCGCCACTCCAATCACATGTCCATCGCCATCGGCCAAGTAAAAAGCTCGATCGCCCCAATTTCGGGTTTCAAGTGGACTCACAAGTGTAAATGGAAGGGTTTGGCAACGTGCGTATTCAGCGTCGAGATTTTTTACATAGAGATACACTTCACAGCGTGGAAAGTAATATAATTCCCCCCAAATACGAGACAGCTAGTTAAAGTGTAAATTTAACAGTTGTATATGAGAAGAGAAAGAAGAAAATTTAGTGCTTCATTTAAAGCAAAAGTTGCAATAGAAGCTTTG
>JBDKHH010000117.1:0-9141 GCA_039797785.1 Bacteroidota bacterium
TGCGATCCATTTAAAAAAATGTCTTGGAAATCGGCTGAAGGGAATCGTTAAACTATCGAGTATCTGCCCCAAAAGAATAATTAAAAAACTCCATCCCAAGTCAAGAAATGTTCCAACAATAAAATCTGAAAGGCTAGGTTCAAAGTGAAAAACAACAGATTTTGCACCAAAGAAAAAAATGATTCGCTGCACGCTGAGTACAAGAAACAGTAGGAAAATAAAAGAACCAAATCTGGCCCAACTCAGTTTCAGTCGGTTTACAATAATCATTTTTTGAGTAAATGTCGTGCTCGAATTTAGCACAAGTTTTCAAATCAATAGCATAAAAAGGTTTTGACTAACTCTTTAGACAAGAAAAGTAAGACATACAAACGAAATTGCTGTGATGTCCATTGGTCAAGCCATGTACGATTTAGGCACGATCACGGGCGATATTTCTACCGATGATTTGCTGGGGAACATTTTCTCCAAGTTTTGTATTGGGAAATAATAGCATCAATTTTCTTACTGTTTTAGAGCTAATTAATTACGATTTTTTTTGTAATCAACTCATGTTCTTTTTTGAAGTGTAAGAAATAAACACCTTTGTCAATGGATTCTAGGCTTTCAGTAATTTGGCCAGAACAGTTTACACAAATAGATTTTATGAACTTTCCATTTAAATCATGCAAACGAATATCATTGAAAATTTGTTGTTCTAAGTCAATAGTTAAAAAATTCGAAGTAGGATTTGGATAAATGGAAATGGTTTTGTCATTCAAGGTCTCTGAATCCCCAAGAAAAGTGCAATAGTCCTCGGTGTTTATTATGGATATACTAGGAAATGTTAGAGTGAACTCACTAAATATTTGCGGTGTTAACGTATTGATATTTACACCTGTATTTACAATTGCATTTAAAAAGTCTTCATCATTACTAGAAACCACATTAGGATAGGTTTCAGAGAAACAGAGGCTGTTTAAATCGCCTTCAAAGTCAATTAATGCCAGATTGTAAGAAACTTCATCATTTACGAGTACATTAAACTCTAGGTTATTGGGTTGATTAATAAATCTTGTATGCATGATCTCAACATTGCTATCTAGTATTCTGGAATCTGTAACAATTCCTTGTCCATCTATTTTCGTCATTATTATATTATTACCATAACTGGTAAGGATATAATAATCACCATTTGAGGATTGTTGAATATCACATAATTCAGATGAAAGTGAATTGATTTTTTTAGCAAATTGTAAGGTCCCGATTGATGAATATTTATTGAAATATGGATAATGTTGATTGTTCAAAACATCATAAAAGGTTCCGCCCACTAAAAAACCACCATCATTGGTTTGTATTATTCTCAACGGCCAACGATACTGCATGTCAACATGAGATTTACTCCAGATTTCATTACCATTGTTATCCAAACTGAACATACATTGATAGGATTCATCTTTCAGTGTACCGTTCACACCGCCAGATGCGTTTTTACAGATGGAGAATCCGGGAGATTTACCTGACGAATTGCCACCAACAATAGATTTAGCCCACTGAATTTGACCATTTGAATTGATATTGATAATTCCCGATGATTCGCCTTCAGATATCATTAAAAAGGCACCACCTTGTCCATTATCTATAATTTCATTGACATTGTAAGGTGAAATAATCGTTGAAATATAAATGCGTTCTTTCCATTGTAATGTATTGTTTGCAGAAAATTTCAGTAAAATTTGACTCACATCACTTGTAAGATCTTGAATGGCTATAAGATAGCTGCCGTCACTGTAGGTTACAATCCCATATATATTCGATGCATAAAACTCTTCAAGTACCACATCGAATTGAGATGTTTGTCCATTTACTGCATCTTTTTTAAGAATTGTTATTAAATTATATCCATCCGTCGTGGAACCAAAAACTGAAATTCTATCTCCATTTGCAAAGTAATTGTGTTTAGATGGGTACGATGTTAAATAAAAATCTTGATCTCTGTAAAAAACGTCACTTTGGCTTATTGAAAATAACGGAATGAAAGGAAGTAATAATAGTAAAAGTCTCATAGAGTATAGTTTGAAAGTAGAAACGAAAATGAACTTGAAAAGGTTGGAAGAAAACCCAAAATAATACTATAATTCATTGAAGTTAAATTTGATAAGAAGCTTTGCTAGAAATTCTGATGGTGGAAAAGTTGGATTTACTCCATAAATTTTACCCATGTTCAAACATAGATATATTCCGATTGGAAAATACATAATCACTTCACAATTAGTTCCTTTTAGATTAATAATGTGTTATTAACATTTAAACGATTAAGTAAGGCGTTTACACGATTAAATCTCAAAATTTCATCAAAAATTACCTCCTTGTGAATGGGAGATTACCACAGTAATAATTCTTTTTCCATGAAAAGGAAGGAATCATCAATAAAACGGCTTATTGCGCATGTTTTCAACTTTTTAATGTTCAAGAGCTTAGGAGATTTAAAATAGAATTAAAAACCAAACAATCTGAATGGTTCATTTTTGTGTAAGATAAAATGGTCTCAATGCAAACGGAAAATTTTAAGGAAGCATTGAATTACGAATCACTTTTTAAAGAAGTGATCCATCATGCCACAAACGTTAATTAGGAGGATTATGAGAATTTTATATGCAATTCAAGGAACAGGGAATGGACATTCAAGTCGTGCACTGGAAATAATTCCTATTCTTCAAGAGTATGGAGAAGTAGATATTTTGATCAGTGGTAATCAATCGCAGGTTGAATTGCCTTTTGAGGTCAACTATCGTTTCCATGGTTTAAGCTTTGTTGCTTCAAAATCAGGTGGAATTAGTTTTATTAAATCACTACTAAATATCAAGCTATTCAGGTTGTTCAACGAAATTCGAAAACTGAACGTGGAGCGCTACAATTTGGTGATCAGCGATTATGAACCAATTTCTGCATGGGCATGTGCTATTCGGAATATAAAATGTGTGCAATTAAGTCATCAGGCTGCAGTTATGCACACAGAAAGTCCAAAACCAGATATCAAACATTATGTGGGAAATTATGTGCTGAATCACTATTGTCCATCGACTGTCAAATACGGCTTTCATTTTGAAAAGTATGCGGAATCGATCTTTACACCTGTTATCAGACAGCAAGTGCGCGATTTAGCACCTAGCGACCAAGGTCATTATGTTGTTTATTTACCTGCTTATCACGATGAGGTTCTTTTTCAGTTTTTATGGAATTTTTCTGCGCGTTGGGTGGTTTTTTCCAAATACACAAGCGAACCTTTTACAAAGGATAATGTAACATTTTTACCAGTTGACAATGAACAGTTTCTTAAAGAATTGGCCTCGTGCAAAGGCGTTATGTGTGGAGCTGGATTTGAGTTACCTGCTGAAACGATGTATTTGAAAAAGAAGTTAATGGTCATTCCAATGGAAAATCAATTTGAACAACAATGCAATGCGGTAAGCTTAAAGCGAATGGGCGTTAGTGTTTTACCAAAATTGGATTTGATCAATTACCGAGCGATGTATAATTGGCTCAATTTTGCGCGGCCAGTTCAAGTCGAATATACCAACGATACAAAGGCGATATTAGAACGTATTATACATGAGCACGCCATTCAATTGGAAGAAATGAACGAAAGTTCACCAGCACCGAAAATGAATTGGCAATTTTTCCGCTATTTTTTCTGATTCCGACAAGCGAACGATTTGTGGAAGGAAGTAATTTGGTGTTCGTTATACAATTCTAGCATTTGCCATTACAGAAACCAAAGGCGTCAATAGTCAACAGTTCTTCTTTTAACCACCAAAGAGTTCAGTTCAAAAACTTGCGGAGAAACAAATTTTAAAACCGAACGCTGGCTGTTAAATAAATTTTTATGTTTTATTGAAGAATCAATTTTAGTTGTTGACTTGAGGTTTTTGAAAGAACCTTAAGGAAATAAGTTCCAGAAGGATAAGCTGCTGTGTTAATGGTTGTCGATGATTTGCCAGAAATAACAGCATGTGTTAGTAATAACTTCCCATCGGAAGTATACATTTCAATCGTTTCAATTGATTCTGAACTTTCTAGTGTAATTTGATCAGAAGCTGGATTTGGATAGAGTGTAAGATCATTTGTCGGATTGTCGAAATTCGATGTCAGACCTAAAGAACAATCTTGGTTTTCGTCAATATGTGCAGTTTCATTTTTTAATCGATACATGAAACTATTCCACATGGATGGATCTTCACCGCCCAATCGCCAAATGGCAACTCCTCCAATGTAATCTTTTAAATCATTCTCCAAAAGTGCACTTAGTTTATAATTGATAGAAACAGAATCTTGGTAGTAACAAATCCAATTTTGTCCTGCAATATTTACAATGAAGTTCATTTCTTTTCCATGCGATTCGCGATTGATGGATTGTGGCGAATACGTATTCATCAGTGCTTGGGCGTCCTCGTAGGTTAGACCAAAACCAGGATCGGACAAGGTATGATTTTCAAAACCGTGTTTCCAACGGTAACCGTAATAGGGTAAGCCAAGTTGAATTTTGGAAGGATCAGTTATTTCAGAAATGGAGAAAAACGCAACATCATTCATCCAATCGGGTGTTCCCTGACAACCAGCAGTTGGTGGTGGACTTGAATACGTTGGTGAAGTAGCCCAATGCAAATCATACGTCATTAAGGTGAATTCATCTACTGCATTTCCAATGCGTTTAAAATCTTGTGCTAAAGGACCGTACCAAGTTCCAGGACCTACTTTTGTATGTACGGCTGTGGTTAATAATTTCCCTTGTGCATGAACCAAATCAGCCAAATCTTCCATGAATTGAGCATAATTGTCGCGTTCCGATGCTAAAAGACTTTCATAGTCGATATCGATTCCAGCAAAACTTGGATGACTTTGTAAAAGAGAAGTTAAATCAGCTAAATGTTGATTTCTTGTGGCAGGATTGGTTAACATCGCATGAACAGCTTGTTGGTCAAAATCACCTAAAACGGAATTGTAATTGTAAACAACAGGAACTAATTCAATAGAATGCTGTGCGCAATAATCGACAACGCCAATCTCTGTAATGAAATCGTACCAATAGTCGATATTGGAAGGATCAACTCCTACAGGAAGATCTTGTCCTGCTCTTAACGTTCCATTGGAAGAAATTGAGTAAAGTTGCACACGTAATTCATCTATATTTTCACCATATTTTTTAAGAGAACAAAGAGCTCTTTCTGCATCGAAAACGGGAAAATAGGCAACAACCTTTTTCTGCGTAAATGTTTTACGTGATGCGTCGATTGGTAACACTTTTCGTGCGGAATAAGAAGGTAAGGCAACAGAACCTTCCGAGTCATACAGGATTGAAACAGCATTCGTTCCTTGTGCCGTACATGTTGCGTTTGTAGGTAAATAATTGATCCAATCGTCAACACTTGACGAAGGAATCCATTCACCATTTAGAACTATGGATTCACCAACACCCAATGTTAAGTCCCAACTTGGTCCTTCAAGGCGAATCAAACCAGATGCACTATTTAACACTGTTTTTGTTACAACTCCCCACGTATTGTTCAATGTTTTCCAATTCGTTGTTAGCTGCCAATTGGTTAAATCAACGGTTCCTGTATTTTGAATTTTTACATAATATTCTCCACCGAGTTTTGCATTTTCGTCGGAATAGGGAATGGAATAAATAAAATAATCGGGATGATCGGGATATCCCATTGTGATGGTTAACTCAGCTTGTGAAAAGAGAACAGAGCTAATAAATAAGAAGAAATGAAGGATAATAATTTTCATGATTTATTTTTTAATTAAGGAGATAACACTGCTTTTTCCATTAAAATCAACTGTCAAAAAATACATTCCAGGAGCGAGTTGACGTGTTTCAATCGTGGTTGAAGTGGAAGAGTTAATTGTGTGAACTTGAATCACTTGACCAAGTGCATTTGTAAAGCGAATAGCTGTTGGAGCCTCAACAAAATTCAAGGTAATGTGATCCGAAAATGGATTTGGACCTATTGAATAGACATCTTTAATTTCTTCCAATGAGCTGGTTCCACCGCCAGAACCGCCGCCCGTAGTATCACTTGGATTATAATTACAGAAAACATTGTTAATCGAATCAATCAGCGGAGTGTGTGAAATGATTCCAGAACCTGGAGCAGTTTCAATGTAATCACCCGTAATTTCCCAAATAATGGCTCCTTTCAGATTCTTTTCAATGACGTATTGCGCTTTTAAACCAATTGATTCCTCATCATCGTAAGACAAAAAGGTATTCAAGCCATTGTTTCCAAGTAGGTAAGGAACTTTCGCAGTGTTGTCCCATGAACGATTAAACAAGTGTTGATTTAATAAAATGTTATAATACAAAGGTGTTCCTTCATCCACTTGAAATGTGATTAAATCCGCAGCACCAGTTGATGCACTATGCAATTGTGGTGCTGAATTGGTCTTTTGACTTCTTCCATAAAAAGGTATTCCTAAATTGATTTTTTGTGGATTCACAGAATACTGCGTAAGCAAAGAAGTAATTGCTGCATCTGCATTGAACGCCGCGTTTCCAACTTGAGGTGCAAAAAGCGGAGCATTGTGGTTGGTGAAGGAATCAAACGCACCAAAGAAATCATACGACATCAAGTTAATCATATCGACCAAAGGTGAAACGTTTTGCCATTCAACATCATCCATTTTTGAAGGATCAGCACTAACAGCGATTGTAAGCAGCATTTCTTTTCCAACGCTTTGACCATAATTATCAATTGCCGTGCGAACATCATTCAAAAGAAGGGTGAAATTTACTTTGTCTTGTGCCGTTCCGCCGTGATCAGCGAAACCTGGATATTCCCAATCCAAATCGATTCCATCAAATCCGAATGCTTGAATAAGACTCACACATGATTGTGCGAACACTTGTCGTTTTGCTGGATCGGCCGCAATCGTTGGAAAATTTTGCGAAAGTGTCCAACCACCAATCGAAGGCAAGAATTTCACGTTATGTTGATGGCAGATGTCACTCATTTTTTGACCTGGAACGTGGTAGGCTGGATTTCCAAAATCATACGCCGTATCGTAACCTGCAGGAGCAACAGACCAGTTGATTGGTCCAAGAAGTAAATTTTTGTCCGCCCAAGGATCTGTGATTTTAATTGACCCAGAAGCTAATGGCTCGAAAAAGCTGTAGTTGAGAATCGTGTATTTAGAATAATCGATTGTTTGTGGGTTCACTAACTTATTGCGATCATACCATTGCCAGTTTGGATAGTAACCAACAATTTCTTTGCATGGAGAGGATTGCGCAAATACGTTGAAACAGGAGATAATGAGATAGGAGCAAAAAACTATTTTTTTCATTTCATGTGTTTTATAATTCTCGGCAAAACAAATCCATAAAAAAACGGAGAGCAAGGAATAGTATCCCAAATTGATAAATTTGAAACAGTTTATTACTTGTGTAAAGTGTTAATAATCAATACGAACACATTCTTTTTTAAATTGAGAAGGTGTTAATCCAGTGAATTGTTTAAATAAGGTATTAAACGACGAAATGGAAGAAAATCCAACGTGTTTTGATATGCCTTCGATACTGTAATGATTAAAATTTGGGTCGATTAATAATTTTCGAGCGGCATTCGTACGGATAGAAGCAATCCAATTACTGTAGTTTTTTTGATAATGCAAATTGATGGCTTCTGATAAATAGGAGCGATTCGTATTTAACTTTTTTGCCAATTTTTCGATGGTTAATTGAGAAGAAGTGTACAACTTTTTATCGAACATCAATTTCTCGAGTTCAATGATCAATTCAAGATCTATATTTTTCTGTTGGTCTGTTGATTTTGAGATGCGATGTTCTTCCTTTTTAGCGAGTTCAATGTTTTGCTTCACCAATACATCGCGCTTTCGTTTGATGTTATAGAACAAATAGGTGATACCAAACAGCCCTAAACTGATAATTAGTAATAGAATCAGCAATAAAGTTTGTTGTTGCGATTTAAGCGCTAATTTTTCATTCGTTAATTTGACAGTTTTTCGTTCTTCTTCAATTTTATCTTCCAAATCGAGAACGACCAATCGCTCAGAAATCAGATTTTCTGGTAACAATTTATTCAACGAATCCACTTTGATCATTAACAAATGAGCCTCCTTGTAATTTCCTTTTTGTGAGGCGTTAAAACTTTTCGAGTAAAAGATTTTTTTCAATAAATCGGGCAAATTGTGCTGTGTTGCAATGCGTTCAGCTTCGAGTAAGTAGAAATCTTCAGCTTTAAAATCTTTTGTCATTTCAGCAATCGACGCGCGAATGATCGCAATGCGATACTGATCTAAATAAGATGTAGGATTGGTTAAATCAACACTTTTTTCTGCGAGCGTACACCATTTTAGCGCATCTTTCGTATTGTTTTGAAGCAAGGAAATATAAGCGCGATTGGCACGCAAGACAGCTGCCATTTCATTGATTCCTTTTTTTTCTAAATCAAGTGCATGATTCAAATAGGTTATTGCTAGTTCGAACTTTTTATCGCTAACTAAATAGTAACCATGATTGATATACGCGTTTTTTAATTCGTTCAAAAAAGGCGTTTTCTTCAATTGTTGAATAGCGAGCTGATTCTTTTCGATAGCTTCATCCGTTCTTCCAACTTTCGAAAGTAGACGCGCCAGAACCAAATGATAGCATCCTTGCAAATAGGTATCGGCTTGTTTGATTTGTGGTCGAATTGAATTTAACACATCATACGCTTGGTCAAAGTGCGACAGTTCAATGATACATTTTGCATAGGCCAGAGAATACATCAATTTGGATCGCTCTTGATTTGAATGAGCTAAATTGTTCGCATACGCTTGATTGATCTTGTCTATGCTTTTTAAATTCTCATAGCGTGTCGATGTGAAATAGACTGTTTGCGGCGCGGCAGAAAGCAACGAAACGTGAAGAAACAGCATCAGTGTTAAACAATAGAATCGTACAAGCACAATAATTGAATTAAGGAGAATCCAAAATTACGCGATTATTCAACGATGCTAAAGTTGAAATCGTCCTTAGCTAGTAATCCTAAAAGTTGAAAAATGGGGTTATTCAGCCAAATAGCCTTTTGTGATATCGACAATTTGTTTGTTTAGTGCAACAATACAAGCAAGATCATCGACTGGAATTTTATT
>JBDKHH010000118.1:0-18326 GCA_039797785.1 Bacteroidota bacterium
TTTATTTGTTTGCCTTCAATTGTTTTTCGCAAAAAACAGTAAAGGGTACAAACTATTCTCATTTTCAGCTCAAATTAAAAAAAGATACCATTGATTTTGTCATCGCTGACACAAACTTGACGGTCAAAAAACCGATTTTATTGTTTTGTCAGGGTTCGCAGCCAGTTCCTTTGTTTTTTGATTTGAAGGAGGAAGGTATAATACCCGTTTCTCTGAGTAATTTTGATGTAAGCGAAATGAAAAAACACTATCATATTGTTGTCATTTCCATGCCTAAAACGCCCGTTGTTGTAGGTTTAGACCATCTAAATAAATCGTACAATTATGTGTTGGACACAGCACAAGAAAATAGTTATTCACCTGATTATATCAAGGCTGATTATCTCGATAATTACGTCATGAGAGCAAATCATGTACTTCAGTTTTTGAGCAAACAAAAATGGGTAGATCGAAATGAGCTTGTGATTGTAGGACATTCTCAAGGTTCACATGTTGCTTTGGAAATTGCTCGTACAAATAAAAAAGTAACACAGATAGGGCTTTTTGGCTTTAATCCGCTGGGAAGAATCGATCAATACATTCGCAAGTTAAGAAAACAAGCCGAAGCAAAAGAAATTACTTGGGAACAAGCGGATTCGATTCAACTTGCAGTGCTTAACGATTACGCAAGCTATTATAAAAATGATGGTTCGGAGAATGAAATGTATGCAAAGTCATGGGTTTCTTTTTCGAAAAGTCAAGTAAACGATTTGGTACATTTAAAAATACCCGTTTACATTGGGTATGGTTCAAATGATATCAACGCTGACTTCTGCGATCTGATACCACTGTATTACATTGAGCAGCGAAAAACCAATTATAAAGTTATCCGTTATCCAAATCTCGATCACAACTTTTTTCCTGTTGACGAAACTGGGACCATTAATTATGACAATGGTAAATGGGTAGAAGTTATGAATGAATTCATAAATTGGACATTGAAAACTGAAAAATAAACGAGTAGTACAAAAAAAATGACCATCCAAACACACAATAGTACAGATAGTAGCATCGCAGAAATTCAATCCGACGAAGAGCTTGTTTCAAGTGTTGAGAAGGGCGGGGATTTGTTGGCGGATTTGTATTACCAAGGCTTTGACAAAATTATACTCAGTGTTCATCACTTGTCTCCTCAATTTTTTGATCTCAAAACAGGTTTTGCAGGTGAATTGTTACAGAAGTTTGCAAATTTCCGCATGCAGCTTGTAATTGTGGGTGATGTCACTCCGTTTTCGAATGATCGTTTCGATGAATTTATTGGTGAAAGCAATAAGGGCAATCAAGTGAATTTCGCGAAAGATGTAAAGGAAGTTTTGCAATCTTGCTGATTATTCGTAAAATTAGTGATAGAAAAACAACCACTCAATGATTAAGAAAATCAAATCCTACAATTCATTTTTTGTATATCTACTATTCTTGTGTGCAATCAGTTTTACAAGTTGTGATCTTCAGCAAAAAGCAACAACGCGCAACCAAGATGAAGAAGAGGCTCCTGTATTTCTAGATACACTTCCGCAAAAAAAAGACATTGAGATTCCATACGAAATAACGAAAGGCAAAGAATTGTTTGATTCGAGTCAAGTGAAACTAACGATTGAGGAAGAAGGGAAGTTATTTACTATTGAAGTTGAAATTGATTTAGGAAAAGATCTCGTCTTTCCTAAAGTCTACAATAGAGATTTTCAACAAAAGGAACTCGCAGATTATTTATCCTTTTCGTTGATGGTTGAATCGGGAAAAAAGTATTTTTCAATGGTTGATTCAAAATCAGTAAGTGACGGAAAAGCAATCTTTTCTTTCGACGTTTTTCCATCGGATATACATTCGTTTAAAGCTGGTGAACAAGAATTAAAGGTGAAGTTGACGGGTGAATTTGTTTCTTTTTTCCATGTGCGTTCAAAAGTGAAACCGATTCAAGCGGAAGTAAAAATGAAGTTCAATGTGCCGGAAATTTACAAATCGACCATTTATTTTAAATCATTAAAGTTGAATAAAGAAAGCGTTACAAAATTGTTGGGAGACAATGATGCTTCAAATGCAGCGCCAGAAACTGGAATTTACGTATCCTATGAGAACGAAACCGTAATGATTGAAAACACGAAGAATTCATTCGAATACCGCGTGAAACACAAAGCCGATTTTTATCACCTTTCACCCGACGATAAAATAGATGTTGAAGCCATCGACAAAGATTATTTCTTGAATCCGAATGATTACATTGCAGGAAGGTATTTCTCCATCAAAGAATTGGAAGGCGAAACTTACAAAAACTACCCAATGGAACACATAGAAGAATTGTGGATCTATTGCAAACAACATGGGAAGATAAATTGAATAGAATACACGGTACTGACAAGTCGCGACTTGTCATTCGATTAAACCTTTATAAACATACAAAATGAAAAATTTCTTATTCAGTACATTAAGTTTATTTGCCGTTTCTTTGGTGTTTTTTAGTTGTAATTTAAAAGAGGATGAATTTCCAAAGCCAATCGGATTTGTCAATGATTATGAAAATATTTTATCAACCAATGAAGAAAATAAACTAGTTAAGCAACTAAAAGAGCATGAAAAACGAACCACGAATCAAATTGTTATTGTCACCACTTCCACAATCTTAAATTACAGCAACATGCGCGATTATGCATTTGCGCTTGCCAATCATTGGGGTGTTGGTACAAAAGAACTGAATAACGGAATTGTAATTATGTTGAGTAAATCGAAACGTGAAATACAAATTCAAAATGGAGAAGGAATTGTAGATAAACTTACAGACTTAGAGACAAAAACAATAATTGATTCATTGATAATTCCAGAGTTCAAGAACAGCAACTATTATGAAGGGCTTCATTTGGGCATTACCGCTATTATTGAAGAGGTTGAATAATCAAACAATTGAATCAATAAGATAACACAGTACTGACAAGTCGCGACTTGAAAACGTACTATTCATAAAACTTAACCATGAACATCAAAAACTTCGAATTCAAAGCGAAAGTCAACAAAATAGAATCTTTTGAGCATAAATTATTCTGAGTGTTCATCATTTGTCCCTTCAATTTTTTAATCTCGAAGCAGGTTTTGCAGGTGAATTATTACAGAAGTGTGCAAATTTCCGCATGCAGCTTGTAATTGTGGGTAATGTCACTCCGTTTTCGAATGATCGTTTCGAAGAGTTTATTGGTGAACGCAATAAGGGCAATCAAGTGAATTTCGCGAAAGATACAAAGGAATTTATGGAAGCATGTAAAGTAAGTTATGAAAGCATGCTAAATTGTAATACACGATAACAGTATTTTTTGTTCATTGCGAAAAGCTGTTTGGAGAAAAACACAATTGCTTTCAGTCAATGTAACTATTGGCTAATTCAAAACAATCATTTGCTAAATAAGCGCTAGATTAACCGAAAATAAGTGAATTAAAATGTATTTTAGTAGAAAATTCAACTTATGAAAAAAACACTACTATTACTATTGGCTTTGCCAATTACCGTTATCGGCGCACATTCATATGCGTCTCCAACAAAAACTACATCCTTCAATGAATTTCATTCCCTTAAAATGGATGTTTCACCGCTACAATCCGCACGTGAAAATTACGAAAATGCAAAACTAGCCTTAAAAAATGCAGCTGCAAGTTCACGTTCTGAAAATGCACGACTTCAACAAGAGCTGAACGAAAAGAAAGAAACGTATCGATTAGCATTAGAAGCAGCAATTTCTGTTGAAAAAATGAATTCAGCGAAAAAAACGGATTTGCAAAATGAATTAAATCAATTAACGAATTCAAATAACTAAGAATTATGAAAAAAAGTATTACTTCCATATTTACTAGTTGTTTACTTTCAATTAGTATTATTTCTAATGTAAGTGCTCAAGCTTTTACTGAAAACTTTGACAATATTACAACGCTTGCTGGTTCAGGATGGTCAACGTTTAATAACAGCACACCCGTTGGATCAATTACAAATTGGTTTCAAGGAACATCTGTTGCTGGTGGCGGACCATTTGATGCCTTCAATGGTGCAGCGAATGCATATATAGCTGCTAATTATAATTTTACAAGTGGTGCAAATACCATTAATGGATGGTTAATAACACCAAATAGAACCTTTAAAAATGGTGATGTTTTAACATTTTATACCCGAAAAGCTGCTGGACAAGATTATCCTGATAGACTAGAAGTCCGTTTAAGTACGAATGGTGCTTCTACAAATGTTGGAACCGGTGCAGCTGTTGGTGATTTCACTGCTTTATTGATGAGTGTTAACCCATCATTAGTAATGGGTGTTTATCCTACAACATGGACACAATACACAATAACAATTTCAGGTTTAGCTGCACCAACATCAGGAAGAATTGCTTTTCGTTATTATGTAACGAATGGTGGGCCGACTGGTACTAATTCAGATTACATCGGTATTGATAATGTTGTGTACACTCCTTACGTTTGTCCAACTCTCACTATGACGCCTGCGGGTGCTTTGTCTGGAGCTACGGCTGGAACTGCTTATTCAACAACTTTGAGTCAAACAGGTGCATTGGGTGCGCCAACCTTTACTGTAACAGCAGGTGCTTTGCCTCCTGGATTAACGCTTTCAACTGGTGGAACAATATCTGGAACTCCAACTGCTACTGGCACATTTAATTTTACGGTTACTGTTAATGACAACAGTGGGTGTTCAACTTCAAGTTCATATTCTATAACTTCTGTTTGTCCCGCGAATCCTACAAGTTTAAATGGCTTGCCAACGTTATGTTCGAATGATGCAGCCTATACACTTGTTCAAGGTTTGCCAGTGGGTGGAACATATTCTGGGACTGGGGTTACAGGAGGTTCATTTGATCCAAGTGTGGGAACACAAGTGATAGTTTATGATTATACTGATCCTTACGGTTGTTCATTTTTAACATCAAATTCAATAACAGTTAATGCGGCTCCAATTGTTACATTATCTGCTTTTTCTGATTTATGTAGTAATGATGCTCCTATTGTTTTAACTGAAGGGACACCTGCAGGTGGCTCATATATGGGCACAGGAGTTTCAGCGGGTACTTTTGACCCATCGGTTGGAACTCAGTCAATCATGTATATGTATACAGATGGAAATGCTTGTTCAAATATGGCTAATGGTACTTTAAACGTTAATACTGCACCGGTAGTTTCTCATAGTTCAATTTCTGATATTTGTGAAAACGCGGGAATATCTGTCATCACTGGGGGGTCACCAGTGGGAGGAATTTATAGTGGAACAGGTATTTCAGGATCTGATTTCGATCCATCGGTTGGTTCTCAAACTATTGATTATGCTTTTACAGATGGTAATGGATGTTCAAATTCAACATCAGTTGTTATAAATGTTATACCTTCTGTAAGTGCTGATTTCACTCCAATCGCTGATATGTGTAGTAATGATGGTCCTGTGTTGTTAACAACTGGAAGTCCAAACGGAGGTGTTTATTCTGGAACAGGTGTTGCAACGGATGTATTTGACCCTTCTGTGGGAACGCAAACTATTTCTTACACGATAGGAACGGGCACCGCTTGTGAATCGACTGCAACAATAATCGCAACAGTCAATACTGCACCTACTGTTTCATTTGTTGCAACACCAAGTGTTGTTTGTGTTTATCATTCAAGTTATGCTTTAGTTGGAGGTTTACCAGCAGGAGGATCTTACTCGGGTACTGCAGTGACAGGAGGGAATTTTGACCCTTCAATTGCAGGTATTGGTGTTGTCAATGTAGATTATAGTTTCACGGATGGAAACGGTTGTTCATCAACTGCAAGTTCAACGATTACAGTTGACGATTGTGCATCGGTAAACGAACTATCAGCTATGAGCTGTGTACTTTATCCGAATCCAGCATCATCATCTTTTACAATTAATGTTTCTGCAACAATTGTTCAATTTGACGTTGATTTGTATGATATTACTGGAAAGAAAATTGAAATAGGAATTCAAAAAAATGGAGACAATGCTTTATTCGTTGATTTGAAATCTGCTAAATCAGGAATTTACTTCTTAAAAGGTATTATTAATGGTCAATTGATTAATGTTCCTGTAAATATTCAATAAGAAAATTACCCACAAAAATAATTTTAAAATCCCGGTTAATCCCGGGATTTTTTCATTAACATGCATCATTTTAACTTAACCATGAACATCAAAAACTACGAATTCAAAGCGAAAGTCAACGAAATAGAATCCTTTGAGCACAAATTACGTTCATTATATCCCGTTTTTCAAGGCTTAGATCATCAAATTGATACATATTTCAATGCAGAAATTGGTCGACTTAAGCTTCGTGAAGGAAACATTGAAAATTCCTTAATCAATTATGATCGTGATAATGTTCAAGGAGCAAAGGAATCGCACATTATCCTCTACCAACATGCACCAAGTAAGGCATTGAAAGAAATATTGACGAGACAGCTGGGAATCAAAGTTATTGTGGACAAAAAACGCAAGATTTACTTTATTGATAACGTGAAATTTCATTTCGATGTTGTTGAAAATCTGGGAACCTTTATCGAAGTTGAAGCTATTGATTCAAAGGATGAATTTACTCTAGAGCACTTGAAAAAACAATGTGACCATTATTTTGATTTCTTCAAGCTTAATCAAGAAGATTTAATCGATCAATCGTATAGTGATTTGTTGTTATCGATCAAGGTCTAATTGGAATAAAACAAGGTCGCGAAACAAAACTTGAGCTTGCTTCGCGACGAAGAATAGGGGAAGATAGAAAATAGACCTGTGAATTTCAGATCTCCAATATTCAAGAAAGGAATTATTTCAAGCCTTTCATATATTTTTTGACGTACTTGTTTTTTTCTTTTGCACTCAAGGTATCGTAATTTACAACCGCTCCATTGATGTGAAGAAAGTCGTTTGGTTTGCGCTGCGGCGGAACCTGTTTCACTTTAAATCCTGTTACAAAGATGGAATAACCCAACGTTGCACCAAATCCAATTTGACTCATTGTTCCAAGCAAATCAGTTGTTTGCCATTCCTGCATCACTTTACCGTTTTCAATTTTTCGCATAAAAATTCCGGTTACAACAAGGTTTTTATTGTTGGCAGGCGCTCCCATAAACTTACCTGTATTCACAACCTTTGATGTAAAACGAATTGAAGCAAAATTGGAATCAACAATCGTCTTTTCAAGGATCATTTCAAAATTTGAAAATGCTGCACGCATATCTTGCATGAAACCGATGTATTGATCTTTTGTAAAATGATAGCCGTCTCCTGTATACGTGAATTGCTCATCCAAAAGACTATCTAATTTAGCCCAATTCCCTTCTAAGATTGACTGAGAAACAGCAATTGCAGTGCGATCGGTTTCATTTTTTGCTTCGTCAACCACAATTAGTTGAGCTGGTTGTTGTGCGTAGATTGCTGATTCTGTTGCCATAATTGTTACGATTAAAAGAATTAATTTTTTCATGTTTAATTTATTGATGGAACAAAAGTAGGCTGGCAATAGACGCTAACCAGTGTACTTACCAAATTGAAAGCACTATCTTTTTGGTAAGTGCAAAATCAATTTGTAGTATTGCTCTATGAAAAAATATAAGCTGAACGGAACATACTATTATTGTCCAGTTGATTTGACTTTGCAAATTATTGGCGGAAGATGGAAGGGAATCGTCATCTGGAATTTGCGTCATGGCAAAATGCGATTTAGTGAATTAAAAAAAGCACTTGTTGTTATAAATGATAAAATGCTTTCACAAGTATTAAAACAATTGGATGAACAAGGAGTTGTGAAACGCGAAGTTTGTGAAGTGATGCCCCCCAAAGTTGAATATAGCTTAACACCTGAAGGCTTGAAGCTGCTTCCAATCATGGAACAAATGGAATTTTACGGGAATAAATTCGAAGTGAATTAAATTAATAATAAATCACGATTTCATTCGAAATAATCGCTAATATTGAGTGTTAAAAATTAACCAAAAAAAACCGAAGCCATGAATGAAATCAATGGATATTTAATTATTATTCCAATTGTCTTAGTTGTGATTGTTGGATCATTTGTTACCGTGCAACAAGGAACGATTTCTGTTGTGACAATGTTCGGAAAGTACCGAAGAATTTTGCATCCAGGACTGAATTTTAGAATTCCACTTTTTGAAAAAATCTTCAGTAAAGTTTCTATTCAGAACCGTGCAATTGAAATGGAATTCCAAGCAATTACGCAAGATCAAGCAAATGTGTATTTCAAAGCGATGTTGGTATATTCTGTATTGGATGCAAACGAAGAAACAATCAAAAATGTAGCCTTTAAATTTATGGATCAGCGTAGCTTTTCACAAGCTTTGATTCGTACGATTGAAGGTTCTGTTCGTGGATTCGTTGCAACAAAAAAACAAGCAGAAATTTTATTGTTGCGTCGCGAAATTGTTGACGATGTAAAAGAAAGCTTGGACATGACTTTGGAAACGTGGGGATTCCATCTGATCGATTTGCAATTGAACGACATTACGTTTGACGCAGAAATTACAACCTCAATGGCGAAAGTGGTTGCTTCAAACAACTTGAAAGCAGCAGCTGAAAACGAAGGTCAAGCATTATTGATTACCAAAACAAAAGCTGCAGAAGCGGAAGGGAATGCAATCAAAATTGCTGCTCAAGCTGAGAAAGAAGCTGCACAGTTGAAAGGACAAGGTATCGCCTTATTCCGTGAAGAAGTTGCTAAAGGTATGACCGAAGCAGCTGACAAAATGAAAGAAGCAAACTTGGATACATCGCTGATACTTTTCTCAATGTGGACAGAATCCATCAAAGAATTCGCTGAAAAAGGACAAGGAAACGTTATTTTCTTAGACGGTTCAACGGAAGGAATGGATCGCACCATCAAACAAATGATGGGAAATGATATGATCAAGAAAAAATAACTTACAATTCTTGATTTAGGATTTATGATTCATGATTTGGAATGAATAAAATTATTCAAAGGGACGTCGTGGTTCTTGAGTTTATCGAAAGATGGCGTCCCTTTTTGTTTTATAGAATATCGATTTCCATTTTCTATGCTCCATGCTCCATGTTCCATGAATTACTAACTAATCATTAGTGATTAGTCAGTAATTCATACGCTTCCGCTTCCGCTAAATTCCAGCCCAGCCAACTTTTTGCTTCCCATTTCTCTTTAAAAACTGCTTTGCGGTAATTAATGGTATTCACATATTCGAGTGGATCTAAATACACACGTTTGTAATAACTGAAAGAACCGCTCAAATTCGATTCGTCTGAACTTCCCATTGAACCTTTACTGAAGCGTTCCATTTGACGTTGATCCATTGTTCGAACTTTTTCCAAAGGATGATCTAAATAGGGAAGTGCACTATCCGCTAAGGTTGCCAAATAGTTCAAGTGAACGAATGACGAATTGGATTTGCTAAAATTGTACTGCGCAATGATACGATCCCAGTTAAACGCAGATGAAATAACCAAAACAATCATTAATGCATTAAAATTGGTGCGGACCATAAAATAAGCCGAACGCACTTTTGAGATTTTTAAAAAGACCGTGAAGAGTGCAAACAAACACAGTAGCAAAAAGAACACAATGGCGATGCGTTTGTAAGCCAAGGCATAATATTGAATGTAGTACCAATTGCGAATTCCAACAGAAAAGACCAAGATGGCATTTTGGAAAATCCAGACGTAGCTCAATTTCTTTAACAGACTATTTTTTTGATAAAAGTTCAGATTCTTGCGGAAGAAATACAATACCAAAATCATTGATACAAGAATTGAAACCAATAATAAATACGTTCCTTGGTGCACAAACTCTTTTAAATATTGACCTTCCCATTTGAAGTTAAACCAGACATAGGAAATGTCCATGATGTTCAGGAAGAGCAAGAGCCCATTCAATGAAAGAAATAGGAATACCGCAGCTCTGTATTCATTCACTAACGATAACAAACGGAAAACCGCTTTTTTACGCACTTTTTTTCTGAATAATTGATCTGAATGGGAATTGTCACGTTCGATTGCGTTCTGGTTTTTACGACGCAGAAAAAAGAAACTTCCGAACATAATCCCAAGAATCAACACCATGAACGCATTGATTTCGATGTAATCTAAAAGAGTCGAAATAAACATCCACAATTGTTCAAAGAACCAAGAGAAATAGGCGCCAAACTTTGGGTTGGAAGCACTGTAAATACTTATGAAAATGAGAATAATTACAATCGGAATTAGGAAAATACGCAAACGTCTGAATTTGAATGAAAAGCGAGACGTGCGTTTGCTTTTGATACTTATTTCTTTGGGAAACAATCCTTGTGAAATGACCAAGGTGGAAAATGAGTTTATCAGCGCATAAGGAATCGAACGAATTTCTGGTGCTGCTATACTTCCCACGAAAATGAAAAAGCTCAGAAAGTTTACGAAAAAACTCAAGGTTGAATGATGTAGAACTGTAAAAACAACGGTTAATACGACTGAACTAAAACCTAACAGATGAAGATTGTTTTTTAAGTGGATCGCTCGCTCATAAAATAACCATGCTAAAACTAGGAATTCATAAATCAGTAGATTGATTCCTAATGCTTGCTTATAAAAAAGTAGTGTAAATACAATTGCGCTCAAAAATACGAGCCAACCAGCTTTCAATGTCTTCATACGTTTGTTTTTTTGCAGAACGGACAAAAAATGTTAATCGTATTTCGTCCACGCGTTTTTAAGATTTATTGGGAAATAGAAAAAGAATCTCTTCTTTGGGAAATTTTAACAAGTCAAACCAAACAAATGATTTGCTCAAGCGTTTAGAACAAAAACGTATCAGATGAAAACAGTTTATTCAATTCTTTGCTCAGCCTTGTTTTTGACAATTTCACTTAGTTCGTGCGCCTACGATGTGGCTGAATTACCAAAAAATGATGTCAAAAAAGGAAAAATTGCGAATGATACAATTACACTTGGTGGTGGTTGTTATTGGTGTGTAGAAGCCGTTTACGAACGCTTGGATGGAGTAGTGGATGTTTATTCAGGTTTCTCTGGAGGCTCGATAGAAAATCCCACATACGAACAAGTATGCACTGGTAGAACTGGACATGCTGAAGTTGTACAAATCGCCTTTGATTCAACCTTAACTTCAGTCAAAGATATCTTGGAAGTCTTTTTTGTTGTGCATGATCCAACAACCTTAAACAAGCAAGGACACGACATTGGAACACAATACAGATCGGTGATTTTCTACCATTCGGAAGAACAAAAAACAATCGCAAAAGAAGTGATTGCTGCACTCGAAAAAGAAAAAGTGTTTAATGCACCCATTGTAACAGCTGTCCAACCGAAATCTATTTTTTACGAAGCGGAAGATTATCATCAGGATTATTATGAGAAAAATCCAGACCAATCGTATTGTCAACTCGTTGTTCGACCTAAAGTTGAAAAATTCGAAAAGGTATTTGGCAAAGACAAAGAATCAGAAAAGAAATAATCCGAAATTCTTGCCTATTTTTGAGCATAAGCTGTGAAGAAATGCCAAGGGAAGATTTGTTAGAAGTTGAAGTAGTTGATCCAATTGTTGAATCGAAAAGTGAGATAAAACCTATTTTACTTGAAGAAAAACAAACGGTTGTTCATTGTTCAATGCCTTGTCAAATTGGGATGGGCGCGCGCATCTGGAAATCAACCTATTTAATTACCGATGGAGGAACGAAAATTCCTTTGTTGTTTTGGGATGGAATAAGTCAAGCACCTTATTGGACAATCATTGAACACAACGGTTTCTTCAAATTCACACTTTTCTTTGGTGGATTGCCAAACGATTGTAAAACATTCACATTGAAAGAAGAAATCCCCGAACCAGGTGGATTTGAAGTAAAAGGCATTCGACGAAATAAGACAGATGTTTATCGTGTTACTGTGATTTAATTCTAATTCTAAGTTGTGACTTTTTAACCCAATTTCATTTTGGTGTAAAAAGTCAATGAAACGTCTTTACACATTTTTTTTCTTTATTTCACTTCAACTCAATGCGCAAACAACGTATTTGGTTCCAGTTGTTTTAAGTAAAACTGTTTACGCTGATTTTCCAACGAAACTTGAGTTCTATTGCGATTCGTGTGCGAAGAATTATCAAATTTCCGTTTGGAATGGCACGTTGCTGCAAAAGGATAGTGTGTATTATCTGCTTCCCAACGAACACGCAATAAAGTGCATGATTCAAGTGATTGACAAGATTAAACGACGCAGCTTGGGCACATTCAGCTTAGATGTTATTCCTTTTCCAGAACCAACCGTTTACATAGATTCAATCGCAAGTGGAAGTGCTTTAACACTTCTTCCAAAAAAGGTCAGTGTTGGAATCGATGGTTTAGCAGGAAATGGTTCTGTCCGTTTTCAATTGCTTAGCTTTCAGTTTTTCATCGAAGGATTTACGCCTGCTTGGGTGACACCTGGAGAAATCATTGAAGAGCAAGAGCGGAATCAAATTGCACAAAAACAAAAAGATGGGAAACAAACCAAGGTGAACGTGATTTGTCAAATCATTGATCACAAAAAGCGCATTCGAAACGTAGGTGGGTGGTTTTATATCTAAACGAACTTCACCAAATATGAAGTTCGTTTAGTTTAAATTAATGGTCAGCGACAATGGCTTTGTTTGACTTTTTGTAGCGAATCAATAATACAACTGGAATACAAATTAAGACCAATGCTCCAACAGCAAAGAAACCTTGGTCATAACTTACCAATGCTTGTTGCTTGAACAAAATTCCTTCCATGGCTTTGTTGGCTAAAACTTGTGCTTCTTCCAAGGAATAGCCTTTACCCATATAATTTTGTGTAAAGGTTGCTATTCGATCACGCGCAATTGTATTTGAATCTGAAATATAACTGATCATACTTCCGCGTACTTCTGCATTTTTATTGGTTAAGAACACATTTATTAGAGCAATTCCAACTGATCCTCCTAATTGACGAATCATATTTGCCAAGCCTACAGCTTGCGCCATATCTTTTCCTTGTAAACCTGAAACCGCCAATGTAAGAATCGGTGACATCATGAAAGCTAATCCCATTCCTCGCAATGCAAACGGGAAATAAAAATCCCATTCTGAAGAGTCTGGTGATGAAAAAGCAAGTATCATCAAGAAGAAAAAAGTCATGACAATACCTGAAATAATAATCTTCTTTGGATTCACATCATTGTTCAACATTTTTCCTACCATTGGCATTGAAAAGGCGGCAAATAAAGCTCCTGGAATCATGAAAAGTCCCGTTTGTGTTGCTGTCCAACCAAGTGAGATTTGTACAAACAGCGGGAAAATAAAGACCGATCCAAACAACATCAATCCTAGCATGAAATTCATAATACTTCCCATTACAAGGTTGTAACTTCGATACAAACGAATATTTACTGCTGGGTAATCAATTGATAATTCCCTGAGAATAAAAGCTACAAGTGCTAGAAATGCAAGAATGGTAACGGCTAAAATCTCGGGACTCTGAAACCAATCATTCGCAGTTCCTTCCTCCAGAACATATTGAATACTTCCAACTGAAAGCACCAAAAAGACAATACCCCAGTAATCTATTTTACGCGGTTTCATGGCACCTGGTCGATCAGTCACGTAACGCCAAGAAAGAAATGCAGCAGTTACACCAATTGGAATGTTCACAAAGAAAATCCAATTCCATGAGAAATTATCGGTAATCAAACCTCCAAGAGTAGGACCAAAGGTTGGCCCGATAATCATTCCCATTCCAAAAATGGCATTGGCAGTTGAGATTTTATTCGGTGGAAACGCACCAATAATAATTGTTTGTGCGGTTGAAAGTAAACCTCCACCACCTAAACCTTGCACAAAACGCCAAAAAACGAGCATCCACAAATTGGTGGAAAATCCACACATAAGTGACGCAAAAGTGAAAATGATTACAGATGCAGTAAAGTATGTTTTACGACCAAAGAAGTCAGAAAGCATACTCGTTAAGGGAATAATAATCACATTGGAAATAGCATACGCTGTTACAACCCATGCAATTTCTGTTGTTGTTGCGCCAATGCTTCCACTGATTTCACGCAAGGAAACATTGACAATTGTGGCATCGATTAACTCGAGTACGGCACAACTGATCGCAGTAATGATTAAAATCCATTTTGTGGCCCCAGTTGGATAAACTGTTTCGGGCACTGGAATTGCTTGCGACACGCTTATTTAATTTTAACGATTACGTAAGCGCTTAATCCAGGAAATAATTTGGCAATGTCCTCTTTACTTAAGTTGTCCAAAGCAATTTTTAATGGAACACGTTGCACAATTTTCACAAAGTTACCAGTTGAATTGTCCGGAGGTAAAAGGGAGAATTTAGCACCCGTTGCTCCAATATATGATTCCACGTGTCCTTTTAATGTCATTCCTGGGTACGCATCAATTTCAACTTCTACTGTTTGACCTGGGTGAATTTTATGGACTTGTGTTTCTTTGAAATTTGCTGTTACCCAAAGATTCGTGTTATCAATCGTTGAACACAAAGGTTGACCTGCTGTGATAAATTGACCAACTTCAACGCTTCGTTTTGATACAATTCCATCACATGGCGCTTCAATTGTTGCGTAATCCAATTGCGTTTTAGCAAGTACCAATTCAGCTTCACGTTGGCGCACCAATGCTTCTGCTAAAGCAATCATTGATTTTTGTCCTTCAGCTTGTGAACGAACTCCCAATGATTGTGCAGATGACGCTCTCGATTGATTTTGAGCTGATAAATATTGAGCTTCAGCAACATCAACTTCTGCTTTGATATTGTCCAATTCAGCTTTCGTTGCAGCTTTATCGTCATACATGTTCTTGATGCGCTTGTAATCTTCTTTCAATTTCGTCAAACGCGTTTTTGCAATTGAAATCGATTGTTGAGTTGTTTCACTAGTCATTGAAGCAGCATCTGCATTTTGTCCACTTGCTACAGCATTTGTCTTAACAGCTGCTAAATTTGCTTTTGCATTTTCAAGTGCAGCTTCAGCTTGAGCAACTTTCGCTTTTAATTCTGTATCTTCAATTGTAAACAATAAATCTCCTTTTTTGACCAATTGGTTATCTTTGAAATGAATGGTTTTGATGTATCCACCTACACTTGAACGAATCGGAACGATATCGGCATCAATTTGGGCATTGTCGGTTTTTTCATAGTTTGCTCCAAGTACATAATTAATCACAACGGCAATTAAAACTGCGATGGCTATTCCAGCGAATATGAATACTTTTTTTCCTTTTTTTGGTTGTTTCTCTTCTGACATACGATTGTTTTTTCTTAGTTATTAGTTAATTTCTAGTGTTATTTTGTTCCAAAGCTGATTCCCTTTGTTGTATTGTAGCTTGATTGAGCATTCATCAATTTGATTTGATGTATTTTTTGATTCAACTTGGCTGCCATTTCTTCGTTCAATTGCATCGTGTAAGCCGTAACTGTGATTTTTCCATTGTCCAATTGAGAAGCGCTCGTAGTTGCAACATTGTGACGTTTGTCAATGATTAATTGATCCTTTTCAATTAAGGATTGCATTGTTTTCAATTGTGCTTGTTGAGTTGTAAGAGCTGTTTGAACGGATAAATCGAAGGTTTCACGTTGAACTGCAACCATTTCTTTGTTTAGCTCAAAACGTGTCTTTTCACGATTCAAACCATATAACGAACTAATGTTCCAACGAACTGTAAGGTTTGCACTTCCAAAGAAACGTAAGTTTTGATTGATGAAATTCGGACCAGGACGACCATAATTTCCTGCAGCACCTACACTGATTTTCGGTAAGGCAAGACGATTGGTTAATTTATAACGCGAATCAACCAATGCTTCTTGTAAGGAAAATAAATCTGTTTCAAGTCGATTTATAGGTGCTGAAAAATTGACCTTTCCACCAATTGGAGTTAGTTCAAAAACAGTTGCATCTGAAAAATTCATATTCGTCAACAAGTTTAGATTTGAATAAAGCGCTGCCAAATTATCTATTGATTCAATCAGTGATTGTTCTGTTTTTAAAATTTCAGCATCCAATTCATCCAAACTACTGGCTAGAACCAATTCGTTTTTTGCAGCTGATTCAAGATTTTTTCTGCGGTTTTCAAGATTGGTTTTGAAAATTCCCAATAACTCATTGTTGGAACGGGCTAGCAAAACACCAACGTACAATTGGTTAACACGATCAATCAATTTGTACAATTCGATTTCATTTTTTTGAACTTCAATTTGAGCATTGATGTTTTCAATGTTTTTCTGTTGTTTGGTTTGTCCACCTTCGAAAAGTGTTTGATCTAAACTTATTTGCGTTAAATAGGAATCATGAGGGAAACCAGTTGCAAATCCAGGAATAGAAACTACTTCTGATTGATATACTCCTTGCGCAAGAAAAGACAATTTTGGAAACCAGTTTTCATTGATTGCTTTTAAAGCAACATCCGAATTTTGATTTATTAAGGCATTTTGACGAATTAAAGGATAATGATTCTTCGCCCAAACAATGCAGGAATCCAGTGAAACACTGTTTTGCCCAAAACTGATTGAACTGATTATAATTGAAATGACTACTAGCGATTTTTTGTACATAAATGAATTAATTTGAAAGTTTGAATGCGACGAATTCTTTGACGGATTGTTTGTGTTTTTCGTGAGTTGGGTCTGACCAAGTCGTTTTACTTTTTTCAATGATCACTTTGAAAATAGGTGAGGCAATAAAAGGATAAGCACATAATGAATGAAGATTCATTAAAAAGATTACTGGATCAACTTCAGGAATTTCTTTTTGTTCGATGCTTTCTTGTAAAACAGAAATTAAGGATGTCGACTTGGGATTTTTAATCTTTTGCACCTTTTCTTTAAATAATTCTGGATTCGTACTTATTTCTTTGATAATGAACATTGACATTTGTGGATATTCTGAAAGAAAGTCGATAATTTGGTCAATGTAACGATTGATGCGTTCTACTACTGGTAGCGATTTATCAGAAAACACTTCCATTTGTTTAAAATATTTTGACAAGGCACCATCGAAGACTTGATCGAACAATTTTTCCTTACTTCTAAAATAATAATGCAACAACGCTTTATTTATTCCAGCCGTATCTGCGATGTCTTGCATGCGCGCACCATAGAGTCCATATTTCATGAAAACTGTTTTTGCAGCTTCAAGAATGCGCTCTTCTGTGTTTACATCTGTTAACGTTATAGTTTAAATATTTGGTTTAACCATTTGGTTAAATGCAAAAGTAAAGACATTTTTGATATAAAATTGAAAAAGCAAAAAAAAAATACCTAGGTGGATACTTTAAGCGTTTCGTATCTTACGAATATTGATGTGAATCCAAATTGAGCGTCCTAAACGCAACATTACAGGATACACAAAAACAAAAGCGATTAGCATTCCACCGAAAAACCAAAACGGTGAAATTGTTTTTGAAACTAATGCTCCGATTAAAAACGGAAGTTCAGTAAGAATCACAATTGGATAGCTTGTCCACAAAGCGCCGAGCCAAAATCCAGGTTCGATGCAATATTTTTGACCACAATGCGGACAGTTTTCAGGCATGTCGAGCATGTGTGTATAGCGAAACATACCTTTGTACGAGAACAAATCGCCTTTGGAGCATTTTGGACATTTTAACAAAAGGGTAGAAGCTATGTGATTCATGCGGCTAAGGTAATGATATAAACGTTTGGCTAACGAAAGGAATTTTGCGAATTTTACAGAATCGAACAATCAAACGAAGTTCGATGAATGTAATTAAGATGAGCAGAGTTAAATCGATTCAATTTTTTGTTTGTATTATTTTTTTGAGCGCATGTTCAACTTCTCGTTCATTCAAATTGGTGAATGCCGAAAATCAGCAAAGCGAGCTAGTTGTTACAAAAGTGCAAGCTTCGATTGAAATGAATCATGAAAATGTACAAGCATCAATTTCGAGTGAAGAACAAATGCTTGTCGATCAGATGACTTTTGCTTCCAAAGTTCAAGTATTGAAACGATTGGTTGTTGAGGAGAAAGTGGAAGCCGTACAATCAATCAAAACAGCACCAACAAAATTGAAGCAATTAATAGCGCATAAAAAAATCCAACCATCGGATAACTTCTGGTCGGATTTGATAAAAGAATTTTTTCTTTTTATGCTCGTTGGATTGATAATTGTTGGAATTATTGCAGCAATGATTGTATATGGCAATCCGACTGTTCAACTAATCGGAAAAATTATAGCCATTATCATCATCGCAATCGCAACACTTGCTCTTCTCTTCAGTTAATTACCAATTTATTCTTTTTCCCAATCGT
>JBDKHH010000119.1:0-4391 GCA_039797785.1 Bacteroidota bacterium
AGCGCTAGAAGTTCGTAAAGTAAAACGTTCTGAAAGTGGAATGATCTTGGACCCCGTTACGCTTTCTGAAAATGCATTTGTTAAAGACGCATTATCACTGATGAAAGAAAACGGAATTGGTGGAATTCCAGTTGTTGATGAAAACCGAACATTGAAAGGAATCGTTACCAATAGAGATTTGCGTTTTGAGAAAAACTTGAACCGTCCAATCAAAGAAGTAATGACAACTCAAAATATCGTTACGACTGTTGATGGAACAGATCTTTCGAAAGCCGAAGAAATTCTTCAAGAGAAAAAAATCGAAAAATTACCAGTTGTTGATGCCAATAATAAATTGATTGGATTGATTACCTACCGCGATATTATCAAAGTTAAAACGCATCCAAATTCATGTAAAGATTCGTATGGTCGTTTACGTGTTGCTGCAGCTGTTGGTGTTACTGTTGACACATCTGACCGTGTAGATGCATTGGTTGAAGCTGGAGTTGATTGTATTGTGATTGATACAGCTCACGGACACACGAAAGGTGTTGTTGACAAATTAAAAGAAGTGAAAGCGAAACATCCAAAATTGGATGTAATCGTTGGGAATATTGCCACTGCAGAAGCAGCTTTGTACTTAGTTGAAGCAGGAGCTGATGCCGTTAAGGTAGGAATTGGTCCAGGTTCAATTTGTACAACACGTGTTATTGCAGGTGTTGGTGTTCCTCAATTATCTGCTGTGAATGATGTTGCTCAAGCATTGGAAGGAACTGGTGTTCCAGTTATTGCAGACGGTGGAATTCGCTACACTGGTGATATTGTAAAAGCAATTGCAGCCGGAGCAGATACAATTATGGTTGGATCAATGTTCGCAGGTGTTGAAGAATCACCAGGTGAAACAATCATTTACGAAGGAAGAAAATTCAAATCATATCGTGGAATGGGTTCAATTGAAGCTATGCAAAAAGGTTCAAAAGATCGTTATTTCCAAGATGCAGAAGATGATATTAAGAAATTGGTGCCAGAAGGAATTTCAGGTCGCGTACCTTACAAAGGAAACTTAAACGAAGTGATGTATCAGATCATTGGTGGTTTGAGAGCTGGAATGGGATACTGCGGTGCACCAACGATTGCAAAATTAAAAGGTTCTAAATTTGTTCGTATTACTTCAGCTGGAGTGCGTGAATCTCACCCACATGATGTTACGATTTCAAGAGAAGCACCAAATTATAGTATTAAATAAACGTTAAAATCTTGCGTTAACTGCTAGTTAAAATTATTTTTGACTTTCTATAAAAAACAAAACCAACATGAAAAAGAAGTTATTATTTGTTTTTGGACTTTTATTAACGATTGGAGCGAATGCTCAACAAGATCCTGTCGTAATGGAAATCGACGGGAAACCGGTTACAAAATCAGAGTTTTTACAAATTTATTTGAAAAACAATTCCGCACCACAATACGATAAAGCGTCGTTGGATGAGTACATGGAATTATTTAAAAAATTCAAATTGAAAGTAGCGGAAGCGGAAGCGTTAGGCTATGATACGATTCCAAAACTTCGTAAAGAATTGGATGGTTACAAAAAACAATTGGCGCACCCGTATTTAGTTGATGCTGCGAAAAACGAAGAATTGGTAAAACAAGCTTACGAACGCACTGTCAATGAAGTTCGCGCTTCGCATATCTTGATTAAGTTAGATCCAAATGCTGCACCTGCCGATACGTTAATTGCGTGGGACAAAATTATGGGTCTAAAAAAACGCATTGAAAAAGGTGAAGATTTTGCATCAGTAGCGAAAGGTAGAAATGGTTCTGACGATCCATCTGCTGCATCAAATGGTGGTGATTTAGGATTTTTCAATGCATTTCAAATGGTTTACCCATTCGAAGAAGCGGCCTACACAACTCCAATGGGAACTGTTTCTGAGCCTTTCAGAACACGATTTGGCTACCACATTGTGAAAGTGACGGATAAACGTCCGGCTAGAGGAACAATGAGAGCGGCACACATCATGGTGGCAACATCTAAATCAGCATCTGAAGAAGATGTTAAAAACGCTGAAAAGAAAATCAATGAAATTTATGCAAAACTACAAGGTGGAGCAAAATTTGAAGATTTAGTAAAAGATTTTTCAGACGATCCAAGTTCTAATCAAAAAGGTGGTGAATTACCTGCTTTTGGTTCTGGAACAACAACACGTATGGTACCAAGCTTCGAAGACGCTGCTTTTGCATTAAAAGCGGATGGAGAATACAGTAAGCCTTTAAAAACTGATTACGGTTATCATATCATTAAACGAATTGAATGGACAAAAGTTAAATCGTTTGACGAAATGAAAAAAGAACTTCAAACGAAAGTAAATCGTGATGAGCGTTCGAAAAAAACACAAGATTCTTTTGTTGCTAAGTTGAAAACAGAATATAAGTATGTTGACAATTCTAAAAAATCAGCAAAATGGTTCATTAAAAACTTGGATACTACTTACTATGTAGGAAAATGGAATGCTGACAAGTTAAAATCGAATAAAGCATTGTTCACATTAGATGGTAAGAGCTTTGGTCAACAAGATTTCGCAACTTTCTTAGAGAACAATTACAGAGGTGTTCGCAAAGATGCAAATGATGTCGTTATCAAGCAACAATTGAAAACTTGGGAAAAGGAAACAATTTTAGCGTATGAAGAATCAAAATTGGCTGGAAAGTATCCTGAATACAAAGCATTGGTTACTGAATACCACGATGGAATTTTGTTGTACGAAATTATGACAGACAAAGTATGGAACAAAGCAATGAAAGATACGGTTGGATTAAAATCATTCTTTGAAGCAAATCGTTCTAAGTACATGTGGGGAAATCGCATAGATGCTGTAGTTTACGAGTGTTCAACTCAAAAAATTGCTGACCAAGTATCTAAAATGATTGCAAACGATACAATCAATTCAAAACACGTGATTGATGTGATCAATAAAGACAGTGAGTTAAACTTAAGAGTAAGAACAAACAAGTTTGATGTTGAACAAACAACATTCTTGAAAGATAAAAACCTTGCTGTTGGAGTGAACAAATCTTACGAAATGGACGGGAAGTTCTACGTTGTTAAAGTCAAAGAAAAATTGGCTCCAATGAACAAAGAATTGAACGAAGCAAAAGGAACTGTTACTTCTGATTACCAAAGTTACTTAGAAAAAACATGGTTAGAGGAATTAGCTAAAAAGCATAAAATTACAATTAACGAGGCAACGTTATATTCCCTTGGAAAGTAATTAAAACTGTTTGTGCATGGCAGGCTGGCTTATCGTCAGCCTGTTTTGTTTCACACAGCTAACAGCGGCAATTGAAATGCTGTTAAAAAATGATAAAGAACTAGAATATCTGAATAGTTATTACAAACTTTAGCCTAAAATTAACTGAATGTATCATTTCTTGTAATTGATCATTTAAAACGAGTCATCTGACTCAAAATATTAAAAACATGATAGTTAAATTATTTCTTAGTTTATCCATTTTCATTTGTTCAAGTGCAGTTGCTCAAGTTGAAGGTACAGTCGTTGACAAAATTGCAGCACAAGTTGGTGACAATATTATTTTGATGTCCGATATTGAAAATCAAAAACAACAAGCTGCAGCTTCTGGTATACAAGTTAGTATGGCAATGGATTGTGAAATTCTAGAGGAATTAATGTATCAGGAATTGTTAATCAATCAGGCTAAATTGGATAGTATCGTTGTTCAAGATGAAGCAGTAGACGCTGAAATGGAAAATCGTTTACGCGTTTTAGAAGAACAAATTGGGAGTCGCGAAAAAATGGAAGCATTTTACGGTAAAACGACAACACAAATTAAGGATGAATTCCGTCCTGTTATTCGTGAACGCTTGATGGCACAGGAAATGGAAATGAAAATCACAAATGAAATTTCCGTAACACCAAAAGAAGTACAAGACTTTTATTCAAAAATCCCTACCGATTCAATCCCTTTAATCAATTCACAACTGAGCTTTCAACAAATTGTTCATTATCCAGAAATCACAAAAGAGGATAAAAAATTGGCATACGATAATTTGGCTGAAATTCGCCAAAACGTCATGAAAGGGAAAAGCTTTGATACGCAAGCCCGCATTCATTCAATGGATCCAGGAAGTGCTGCATTGGGTGGTAAAATAGAAGCGAGCCGCGGAATGATGGTTCCACCATTTGAGGCAGCTGTATTTTCACTTGAAGTTGGTGAAGTTTCGGATATTTTCGAATCTTCGTATGGTTACCACATCGTTAAATTGAATCAACGTAAAGGTGATGATTACGTTTGTCAGCACATCTTAATCATTCCTGAGTTTAATGGTCGCGAACTTGAAAAATCTTCACGTTTAATTGACTCATGCTACAACTTATTAAAAGAAAATAAAATCA
>JBDKHH010000120.1:0-2633 GCA_039797785.1 Bacteroidota bacterium
AAAGAAGGCACACAGGCATCAATAATCTAACCCCAGAAAATTATTATCATCAAATGAAAACAGTGTGCTAAAACACATTATATTTGAAAAACCGCTGTCTTAAATAGTGGGGGAATTATATTTATCGAAATGTACTCGAAGGGTCGCGTCCCTTTTTTGTTTTGTATCTTCCCATGATTACCTTACTTCGGGAGATTTGACTGGGACTCGCTGTATACAGTTACATGATGATTTATGGGTGTTTAAAGTTCAAACTGTACAAGAAATGCAAATTGACAAAAAAACTTGCAGAGGAAGCCTAAAAGACGACCAGTTGAATATAAATGCTTTTATGATCATTTGAAAAGTGAAGTAATAATTATTCCACTTATAATAATTAATGAAATAGATTAATTATTTGCACTGACAGTTATTTTGCAATGGTTTTAATAAAGCTTGTCCTTTTTTGATCTTAATCTTTAATACAACGTACCGATAACCCAATTCCATTATCAGCTGTAGATGCTGAAAAATATGAAAATCTAGTATAAATAAATTGATACCAATGACCATTTGAATTTTTTGTCGTTGAACTCCACCAATAAGCTAGAACTTTCGAATTTTCAAAATCAGCATCTTGTGACGGTTGAGTATTCGTTTTACCTTGCCTCTGACCTGAAGGTAGAGCATTAAAACCACTTGAATTTGTGCCATTCCCGTTTTCAGCCCATCCACTTGTGCTTTTCAATTTATTCGCAACATCTTTTCGTAAAAATTTTTCTAAAATTTGCCATTCTTCGTTTGAAGGTATATGCCAACCTTCCGGTGCCAATCCTCTTGGGTCGCTAATAACATATCCATTGTAAAGTTTACCGTATTTTTTTCCGTTTATTGAGTCATTATCATTGTAACACCAAGCTGGTTTGCCCTCTTTACATGCTTTCATCCAATCTTTATCAGTTTTTGCTTCAGGAATAGTATCCCCATTTCTAAATGTTTCGACATCCAAATTTTCAGTTGCCCATGTTTGATTTCCAATTACAACTTCTTGAGCATCTGAATTATTCCAACATAATAATTGAAAAATTATTAAAAGAAATATACTATTGTTCAGTTTTTTCATTTTCATTTTTTTTTAAATATAAACAATTTAAATATTATCAAATACTTCTAACATCTTGTCTATTTAATTAGGCTAATTACAAATTTATCACTAACCTTTATTAACAGCAATAACCTTACTAATAAATCAGTAGCAAAGTAATTTGGCTAGTTTTGTAAAAATTTAACGGCTAACTTCTTGATGTACAACAAACAGTCCAATGTGATTTGCGCCTATTTTTATCAAAACACCATTGGCTTTTTAAAGTGAATTTTCAAATCCTCCACTAAAGGTAACAATTTCTCTAGTGTAACATGTTCCATAACAACAATCTTGTACCAATTTGCGGAGTGGTGATTGTCTGGAACCAAATGATATTTTGTTGCTAATTCAGCGGTGATACTAGAACTGCGAATAGTAATGATATTGGAGAACGGATCTCTAAAATAATCCAAATGCAATTCGTCTAATTGCTCACACATCCAATCGGTGCGTTTTTGAAGAACGAAGATTTTTTCATACCAACCGTTTGGTCCGTATTTACTTAGAATCATCCAAACTGCGATAGCATTGGCTCCAGATCGACTTCCAATAAGCGTACAATCTTCACCTTCCACGTAACTTGCTTGTTTTGTGGTGGCGTAAGAAATCAAACCTTTACGAATGAGGAAAATTCCAGTTCCGTAAGGCGCTTGTGCCATTTTATGAGCGTCCAAAGTAACCGAAGAAACATGTGGATTCGCGAAGTTGAGATTTGTTTCTTTATTGGAAAATGGGTAATAAAAACCACCGTATGCACCATCAATGTGTAATTTGAACGATAGATTTCGCTCAATCAAGGCATTGGTATAAACATCGACTTTGTCTACGGAACCGAACATCGTTGTCATCATATTCGCAATCACAATAAAATAGCGAACACCATCTTTTGTCGCTTGATCCAATTGTTGGTTTAGATGTGTAACTGAAAGTTCCTTTGTGGAATCGTCTGTTTCAATTTTATACAATGGAATACCGAGTACGTTCGACGATTTATCCATTGAATAATGGCTGTCAATCGAACAAATAATCGCTATTTCAGAAGGTTTGGCGTTGAATTCTTGTTGAAAATAGTTACGGTAAATCCAAATCGCTTGCATGTTGGCTTCTGTTCCTCCAGCTGCAACATAGCCATCAAAACCATCAACTTCTCCGTGCAAAATGTCTTCTGCACAAATCGCAATTAAATCGCGTTCTAGTTCATGTGTTCCAGCGAAAAAGCTTTCTGATTCACCAATTGTGTGGCAACCAATATGGTTCGGATTTTGAACCAACGTACTCAAGAAAGGAGCATCTTTCAAAAATGTATTGTCTTGTGAAAACACTTTTTCATCTAAATAAGATGCTGGCACGCCAAGGATAATTTCATTGGCATAGTTGACGTTTTTTGACAAGGCACTAAATACCTGAGATTTGATTTCTTCCTGCGAGCGTTTTGTCCATTTCATATTGGTAAATTTTGCACAAAACTAGGAAGAAGGGCGCTCTAAAATTCTGATAATTATCAGGAAAA
>JBDKHH010000121.1:0-5425 GCA_039797785.1 Bacteroidota bacterium
TTTATTCTTTGCGTTCTTTCTTCCGTTGAAGAAAATTCCAAATCCATTTCAACATCATACTCACTGTGAAACTCACAGTTGCACCAATGATTGCCAGGATAACCGTTTTCATATAATCGTGCGAGTCGATTGTCGCAGCCACGGTAAACACCGTCCCGGTTACGGTTCCAATTGCAGTTGTGCTGTCGTGATGTTGCATGATTTAATGTGTTGAATTTGTTTTACGCTTCACAAGGATTGTACGTGCAAGCACTGCGAGAAATCGTAATCTTGATCCCGAAGGTTTCAGACGTTTCGTCAATTTCCTCACTTACATCAACTGCAACTTTGTTTACCTTTCCAGATAACTCAGCTCCAGCTTTAAAACGTACCACGTTCTTTGTGCTAATGTGCACTTCCAAATCTTCAGAAATGCATGTTTGTTTATCAGCGTTCATCGCTTTTAATTTGTTAATTAAACACCAGGCAAGTAGAATGATAAATCCCATCTTGCGTTTACTTTTCTGCCTCTGTTACAGTTTGTGAAACTGCCGTTGCCACAGACCCTGCAACGATGAGGTAACCACCAATAGTTACCAAGATTGCTGGAATTGCAACTGGTGAAGCCACCAAGATTCCTCCAGCTGCTGCCATTCCCAATCCTACATTACGAAGGGTTCTGTAGAATTTTGGAGTTGTTGCTTTCAATCGATCAATGATTTTCATTTTTCAGATTTTTAAAGTTTGAAAAAAGGTGGAGAGCTGAACCCTCCACCAGAACTTAAGCTACTTCAACCACTTTCAAGGCGTTGTAAGCGCCATTTTTCAAGGTGTATTGATTTCCATTCACTTCTTGGAAGAACTCAATCTTCAACAAGAAAAGTTTGGTTGTCGCCACTGCAGGCGCACCTGCAGGTGTTAGGGTAACAGTTGTCGCTGTTGGGTCAATTGGTAAATTAACCATTTGAGAGATCTGCAAATCTTTCTCGTTTGTGTCAAAGTCTACTCCCACAAATCCACATGAAAGTTGGATGTGTGTTGCGCCTTGCGGCCATGAAATGTCCATTTGAGGAACAAGATTGGAAATTACAATTTCCCCAGAAGCAGGATCTACTGTAAACGGTTTGTACAGAATCGATCCCAAAAGTGCTTCCTTGTTAAAGTCGAAACCTTTCAAGGCAGCAACTCCTTCTGGGTCTTGGATTCCTTGAGAAACAACACGTTTACCACGGTCATTCACCGCGTCCAAATTCTTAATGACAGTCATAACTTTCGTCATTCGAGCCGTAACTCTACCATCAGAAGCATTCATAGACATTGGTCTCACAGCATCTCTCAACAATTTACCAGAAGCAGCAGAGCTCCCGAACTCTTTCCCGTTTTCACGAGTACGTTCAAAGGCTGGGTCATTCGCGATTCGTTTTGCATCAACAGATGTTTTCATTCGCGCCAGGTTCCCGTCCTTTGTTTTATAGAAGTTCACGTTATCCAACGTTCCCTTCAATTTGATAAGGCCTGATTGTCTTGCCATTGCTTTTTGTTTTTGTTGTTTGGTCTATTCCTAGGTTGACCAGTTCACCTGAGCATGTGTCGGCAATAATTCCAGAATTGCGCGCTTTGCAAACACACGAACAAGACAAACATCAGGCGTTTAAAATGACAAGTCAAGGCATCTCATTTACTTTAAAGCACATTGAAAATGAAAGTGCCTGTTGTCCATTTGAAGAGACAAGGAAGAAATATATTTTGAGGCGATTTAGAGAATAGGTTAAGCCTATATAGAGTATGAAAATGGAAAAATAGAAAATGGATTATCGCATATCGCGATATGCGATAATCCAAAATTTCTAAATGGTTTTTATTAGTTTGTTATTTTCGAATAGCGTTCATTCAAAATATCAAGATAGGCTTCTTTCATTATGTTGGATAAAAAGGATTGATCAATCCAAGTAATCGCCTTTTCTTTATTTTTCTCAAAGCGTTTAAATACTCCTTGAATTTGTTTTGGAGTCAATCCTAATCCTTCTCCGAATCGCTCAAAATAAACACGGTTAAGTTTCTTTTTCTTACCACCTAACGTTAGTGCAAGTTCTTCTTTATCATCTGGATTAGCGATGCGAACATTTAATAAATCATATGCAGGAGACAAGGTCCAACCAGAACGGGTCTTGATCATGGAAAAATTCTTCAGGTGCATATCATTATTCCCTGTTAAAAAACTGAACAAGCTAAGTTCAAAAAAAGACAAAAGATCTAAAAGGGTATTGTCCGAATTTTCTCTGAGTGCTTTCCCTACTTTTTCCATTGAACTTTTATACTTGTCGAATGCTTCTGTGATTTGAAACATATCTATCATATGAATCTTTTCTCGTTTGATTGTCCGATCAATACGCTTGGTGATATACGAAAGTTCACCAGATTGTAATCGTATTAAACTTGATTCAACAACTTTAATTCCGAACGCTTCTGCAATGCGCATGGTCACATGTTCATTCTCTGGCATTTCAGGAAAATGTTCAGATGGTGGTTTGAAAATGTAATTCCCACCCAATGCACCAACAACAGTTAGTCGGTTTTCGGGACCATCTGTTTTTTCTTTGATCATTGACATAGATAACTTCGGTTGAACACCTGGCACAGCAACACTTCGTTCAACAACTTGTTTTGCCAGTTCTGACATATCATTCAGCGAGTAGGTTAGAATAGGAACTTCACTTGTACCAAAAAATTGCTTCGCGCATTTCTCATGAAAATCACCTGAAGTTTCTAATGGTTGATAGCAGTATAAACACTTATGCTTCATCGCTTGTAATTATTGGTTCAACACTTACTGCTCCGATACAGCTTTTACAACACGCGAGTAAAAGTCCCATCCGGTCGTTTCTATTGATCTTCCAGTTTTTTGAGGCGATATCCAATAACCAACCTTCAGGAATTAATCCTTCAAAAAAGGGAAACAATCTTTTTTCTCGATAGGGCACATCGGATACGGGCATGGAAAACGTTATAAAATCATTTGGATGCTCTTTTACATAGTTGACTTCGTAACGAAAAACAAAATCGCCTTCATCTGTCTCGGTGAGAACACCTGCAAGATTATCCTGGTAGTATATGTTAGCCTGTCTCATGACTCAGATTCTTTTAGTTCTTTGCTACTAACAGCAGCTAATTCGTGTCCGAACATTTTGAGCACTAGATTCACCTTATCCATATTGAGATTAGATTTCCCTTGTTCAATTTTTCGAATAACGGTAAGTGCTACACCTGTGCGTTCGGCAAACTCTTCTTGTGTCAATCCTACTTCTTTTCGGCGTTCTTTTACAAATTCAGCTATACTTCTCATTATATGCTTTTAGATATAATTTTAATCAAATATACAATATTATATGTATTTGCATATATTTTCAACGAAATAATCAATATTATATGTATTTACATATAAAATGAAGGAATGTTTTGAATATTTCAGGTCAAAACCATTAGCAAACATTAAAAATTCAATTTTTTAATGTTTGCTAGGCTATAATTGAATTTAACTTAAGGTGCAATATAAATGCTTACTCTCGATTAATTACCTATATTTGTACCACTCTAAGCAATTAGAAAAAATATTTAAGACAAGCCACATATGGCTGTGTGGATTAGATTCCCCTGAGAAGTATCAAAATTCTCAGGGGTTTTGTCTTTTAAAACAGTCCTAATTTCAGGATCAAAACACCCGTTTTTCTAAAGATTTGCCATTAATTTTAGTTTCAAATAATTGGTTTTAGTACCTTTACTTCAGAACTCGTTCTTTAAATTCAAGCAAACTCCAATTGATTACAGGTGAACAATGCGGCGAACAAGCCCATTTTTGAAACACCTAACTAATTGAAAAACAATGCAAAGGCATACGCGAACTCGGTCCCGTCCAGACCGCAACTGTTAAAAGCATTTAAGAAAAGTCCATATGGCTGTGGAATTAGAAAACCCTAAGGAGTATCAAAATCCTTAGGGTTTTTGCTTTTATGGAAACCGCCGATATGACAGAATCACATTATGTTTATATAATCTATAGTGAACAACATGATAAATATTATCGTGGTTATTCAACGAATCCATCTCAACGGTTAATACAGCATAACAAAGGAAAAAGTCCTTATACAAGTAATTATTGTCCTTGGAATTTGATCTATGTTGAAGAGTTGAATGACAAATCCTCAGCATTAAAAAGAGAAAAGGTTTTTAAAAAATATTCGAAAATGCAGATAAAAGATTTAATCAATCTTCCGAAAAATTGCGTTTTGAAATTTCACTAAACACCAAAAATTCCCAAAACAAATAAGGTATCTGGCTAAGTCCAGACCGTCCCCAAGTTTCTTGGGGATTAAAAGCATTAAAGAAAAGCCTCTATGGCTGGAGGAACAGACCCCCCTCAGAAGTATCACCGCCTATGGCAGCAGCGAAGCTAAAATTCTTAGGGGTTTTGTCTTTTATTGGAGTTTTGTTGAAAGCAATTTTCTTTCAAGATGAACCCAATCACATTTAATTTAATAAATCAATTCCTTTCCCAACCATTCCAATTCACCAGGTAGTTCGCTGAAGATAAATTCTAAATGAATAAGGCGTATTTGACTTTTGATTCGTTGATTTTGGACAGGAATCAATCAACTATTTTATTGCTTTATAATTTTAATAGTTGATGTAACTGCGTTTTCTTGAACGCCCTGAACGAAGTACATTCCAGGAGTTAGAAACTGAAGATCAAACACATTCGGACTTAGTGCTTCTGCAGTAAAAAATTGTCCATTTGCACCGTAAATACGAAGTTGTTCGATAGATGTTTCTTGAAAAATAGTCAAGTAATCCATTACTGGATTTGTATACGAATCAATGGAAAGTAGAGCGTTTGAAAGACCAGCACTCTGATCTTGGAATTTTGAAACTGTTCCCAACACCGACGTACATGTTGAATCATACATAGAATAGTTGATGAGTCCTTTCGTGATGTCATCGTATCCATCAATCAAGTATTGTTCGATTCCAGCTGAATCTAAACCGCAAAAACAGTTGGTCAAAAGCGAATAATTCATGTTGGTATTGTTGTTCACATTGTAGTTGCTATTACTACAAATTTCGTTGTTGTAAATCAAGGGGCTGTCTTGTGTTAGCGAAACATTTGAGATAATTAATCCACCCGTGTTGTTATTGATTTGATTGTCGTGAATATCAGCGTTAACAGAGACCTCTAGAGCTAATTCGTTGTTATTAAATTCATTATTAAATAGCTCACAATCTGATGCCATTTGAATCGCAGTAGTATTATCGCTGAACAAGCAGTCTTGAACAGTTCCGTTATTTGGGGAGCCTAATGCTAGTTCGTTGTTAATGAATTGGCAATCTGCTATCGCAATTGAATCAAAAACATAAGCTGCGAAAGTCAAACCTATCTGATTGTCGATGAAAT
>JBDKHH010000122.1:0-2781 GCA_039797785.1 Bacteroidota bacterium
AACAATTCTAATTTAACCACTCTTCATTTATTCCATGGATTCACTAACCAAATCCATGGAATTAACCCTTTTTCACAAAATAAAGGTGCTTCATTTAACAAAAGCTCGCTATTTTTGAGGAATACATTATAACACCTCAGATGAAATTTATTTTAAGTATTGTAGTAAGTCTTGTAATCGGAAATGTGTTTTCACAAAATTTTAAGCATTTCTATCGCGAAAACTATAATAAGCTATTTCCTCACAATAAAACGATTCAGATTGAGAAACTAAGCCAGCAAAATGACAGCTTAAAGCGTTTATCTGATAGTTTGAAAACGGAACAGACCGTTGCTCTTGAAAAAATCAATTCATTGAAAAGAGATGTAATTGATTTAAAGACCGAACTTCATGCAGAGCAAGAAAAAGTAAAAGCAGCTAATTCGAGTAGTACATCTGAGGTTGTGATTTTAAGAGATTCCATTGCGAAACTGACATTCCCACTTGTTCAAGTTCGGGAAGAATTAGTCACCAAAAAAGGCGTGCAAGACCCAACACTCTTAAACACCTTCAATTGGCGCATGTATCAGTTGGTTGAAACTGGAACTCCCGATTATAAAGGACGATATACATGGACAACTGAACTATTCAAACAAGTTGGCGACACATTGGTTAAAATCAAAAATGTCGATCTCTTTAAAGCCGAAAAAATTGCGGACTTAGAAAAGTTAATCAATGATCGCTTGGAAGAAGATTTCAAAGCAATGAAGATTAGCGATGCTGAATGTTTCAAAGGTCGTCGTTACTACAAAGCGGTTAAATTAAAGGATATGCGTATTTCATTAAGCGATCATTCTGAAATCACGTTCGAAATACTACATGGCTTAAGTGTTAATTGTTTTGCGGTAAACGCTTCATCAACAACCTTCAAGATTGAGGAATTAAAAGCGTTTTTTGTGGAGTGATTATTAATATTTATCCCAAGTCCTCAGTTTAATATTCGAATCTTCATTTCTAGATAAGATAGGAAAATCAAGTATTATGATGATAAGGAATTGTTCGAAAATGTGAAAGATTTCAAACTTTGGCAGGTATGAAAAGTCCACTTTGCTTTTTTCATCCTTCCTCGATTAAATATTCATCGGGACTTTCCCATATTGGTTGTCCACCTTGTTCTCCTTGTGGGGTGTCTTGGGTTGGGCCAGTGTACTTGATTAAATTTGCGATTACCTGTCGCAGTATTTTATCGATAACATGAAATGATTCTCCAGAAGAGCCGAGGTCACCCTTATGAATTATCGAGTGCCTATCTTCAGTAATAACCTGTCTTATACTTTCAGTTATTTCAATCCCAACACCTTCAAGTAACGCATTCATTTTAACATCTGTCCGTTGCCTTTTTCCATCATTCAATCCAAAGAGTCGTGATTTCAAGGTATGATAATGCGTGTCGCCAAATTTATCTTGATAGTTCTTCAATATCACCTCTACTTCATCCTTAAACTCAGCGAAACTAGTTTCATCTACTAGGCGTGGATTAAGAATTGGGTGAGTCAAAGCATAACTATCACTTAACCTTTCCAAAAGAATCATTTGAATAAAAACTCTTTCAGAAACACTTCTAACCTGTTCCGCGTTTCCTAAAGTAAATATGATGGAATTCAGATCTAATTTGCTATTCCAATATCGATAACGATTAAAATCCCACATTAACGCTCTGCTCAAAATGTTATCATGTTTGAACCAAGGGTCATTTAATGGTATAAATTGGCTATGCCTCTTATTACTTTCATTTTTGAAACTGTAGAGGTGTTTTACCTGCGAATCAATCTTCGGACCACTGAAATATGCTCCAGTATATTCTGCTCTAACTCTAACAGGTGCGCCGTTTAGAAAGGATATGATAGAGATAAAGTCAGATTTTAATTCTAAATACCTTGAATATGGCATTGATAAATATTGTGCATCTGGTCTCAAAAACTGAACGATTATCTCACCATCATCGTCATTACGCCACATTGTCTCATAATTTTCCCATCCAACTTGAAGTTGACAAATAGAATGGTCAAAATTATATTCACCCAACTCAAATGGACTTAATTCTTTATGATTACGCCATGCTTTCACTTCTGTATGATTGGAAAATTGCATTTGCAACCCCTCTAGTTTTAAAAAATGAAGGTTAGGTTCTCTGATTGAAACCTGTAAGTCTTGTATTTCATAATCTTGGATTGGTTTTTCAATCGTAATTTTTCCATAACTGACAAACTTCATTTTGAAAATTGCTGGCTCAAAAGATATTGCTTTCAGTTGTGTTGCGACGATAGAATCCCCCAAATCAATTTTTGCACTTAGTGTTGACGACTTATTGAACAGTCCTCGACAGTGGTTATTGTAAAGGTCGTTCATCGGATGATTTTCATCAAAAAATAATTCGAATAAATATAGTCCCTCATCGTAATAAACCAATCCGAAAGTGAAAGGAATGACTAGTTCTTCATGGTTCAAATTACCTACTCTGACACGATAAATGGGTGTTAAGTTTTTCATAACTACAATATAGCATTAAAACTTAAGAAAATCAATTGAGAATCCAAGTACAATTAAGGTAGAGTACTCTTATAAACAAGTTCACACAAGGAAAAACTTATTCCAAATCACGAAAAGTCCACTCCATTTTTCGGATCAAGACAAAAAGTTGTGGAGAAAAAATAGAATTCCGATTTTTGTAGGAAAAAGATTTTGGCTGATTTAGTATTATTAAAGTTATTGTTGCCAGATTATTTGGTAGACTATTTCGAA
>JBDKHH010000123.1:0-10470 GCA_039797785.1 Bacteroidota bacterium
TGGATATTTTAGTCATTCGATTAGTTCAAACGGACAATTAGATCCTGCAACTTTTTATGCTGAAGGTCAAAATCAACCTGAATATAACAGTGTTGGCGCGCTAGATTCAAAAAAGAAAAAAATCTGTTTTTACTCTTCTGGAAGTGTTTATTTCTATAGCCAAAGCAATGGAAAAGCTGCTGGTTCGGTTACACTTAATGGAATTCCATCACTTGAAACAATCAATTCCACAACTGTGATCTTCACGGGTCGCAAAGGAGAAGAACTTGGAATTTTAGATTATGGATCAAACAATGTTTATTTGTTTGACTTAAAAGGAAATTTCAAAGCAATTGTTACCTTGCCAACAGACGCTGTTACACATGACGTTTTCCGTTTTTCATTCGCCAATAATAAAATTTGGTTGTATGATGCAAACAGTCGTTCTTGGACAGGATATACGTTTTAAACTAACTGTAGTTAAGGCTTTCGAAAGGAAGCCTTTTTTAGTTGAATCGATCGGAGCGCAAACGTTTAATTTCAGCCTTCATCTTTTTATTTAAAAGACGCTTTTCTTTAACAGCCCTTGGAACTTTTGACGGTTTTCTTTTTTTCTGAACAACAAAACACTGTGCAATCAACTCATGGAATTTTTCCAAGGCAATTTTTTTGTTTCTCAGTTGACTTCTTTCCGTTTGAACAATCACATGAAGTGCTCCTTCAGAATCCAATCGCTTACTAAGCTTTTCTGAAATGAGTGCTATTTGTTCTTCATTCAATAGTTTGGATGCCGAAACGTTAAAAATCAATTCAACTTTCGTAGAAACCTTGTTTACATGTTGTCCTCCTGCCCCACCGCTACGTGACGTTTTATACGAAATTTCAGTATCGAGAAGTTGGGGATTGAGTTGCATTTTTTAAACCTTTATTGGATTGCAAAAATAGATTAAATCGGTTGTTGATTCAAATAAAAATACGCGAAAGTAATTCTTCTGTCTAATACTCAATTCAAGACTACAAGAACAGCTTTTTCATTGCGAACGCATTTGATTGCAAATTATATTTCAGTCCAACACCAGAAGAGCTCAATTCAACCGAATTCATCAATTTGTCCAAGGATTTTTTAGAATGACGATTATGAATCATATAAGCAGTTAAATCGAAAACAAACAAAAATCCACCTTGCATCAATAGACTATTACCAAAACCATTGAATTGATCGCGTTTACTAATGTTTGTTTTAGCCGCGCTTCTCAACAATAATCCGCCAGCCACGTAACCAATATCCAATCCTGTATTGATTAAAAATATTTTTTCAGTTTTATGTTACGTTCGGATTGTTTCAGCAAACGATAAACTTGAATTTGCTTTTTTAGCTTTCAAGTAACATGGAAGAGCTAAGCCAATATTCACCGTATTCCACAATACATTCATTTGATGAAAATAGTGTGCTTCACCAGAAGGTACAGTCGCCCACCCGATTCCACTTACGACGAAATTCGTTGTTGCCCAAGAACCCAAACCAATCATCAATCGCTTATCTGTTTGGATGCGTTCTTTATTGAATTGCTCAAGGGATTGGGCTTTCAGTGTTATGGCATTCAACACAATGAAAATCAAGACTATTTGCTTCATAATATTTACTTTGAACTCTATTAACAACGGCTTCGATAAATAGTTTAGTTTACTTGATAAAATGATTGCAATAACTGCAGGAGAAGGAATTAGGTATGAAAAAACCAGCTCTGTAAAGCTGGTTTTTAAATGGTGACCCCGACAGGATTCAAACCTGTAACCGCTGGAGCCGAAATCCAGTGCGTCTGCCGCGGCAGATTGCGCCACAAAAACTTGAGTGAAAAAAAACCAGCTTTGAAAAGCTGGTTTTTAAATAGTGACCCCGGAGGGATTCTAACCCACAACCGCTGGAGCCGAAATCCAGTGGGTCTGCCACGGCAGATTGCACCAAGAAAACTTGAGTAAAAAAAACCAGCTCTGTAAAGCTGGTTTTTAAATTGTGACCCCGACAGGATTCAAACCTGTAACCGCTGGAGCCGAAATCCAGTGCGCTATTCAGTTGCGCCACGGAGCCATGTTTTTGGCTTTGGGGTGCAACTAATTCCTTTCTGGACAGTTGCGCCACGGAGCCTTTTTTTAGACCTGAGAAGTTCTTCTCAATCTTCACAAATGTACAGTTGCAAAGACAATTCACCAAATAGAATTACAAATTAGTTGCTATTTCTCCCAGATTCAAATAAATTTGACCTTCTTGCGTTTAAGCAAACAAATAAAAAGCAATGCGTTTATTAATTTTTACATTCTTCTCTTTTCAATTAGTTGGTCAAATCGGCACAGGTGAGTGGCGTTTACATGTACCATCCACCAAAGCAATTGACGTTGCTGCTGGCGATGGTCTTAGTTTTGCTGCCTTCGAAAATGGAATGGTAGAATATGACGTGAATGCAAAAGAAATCAGCCTTTGGACGGATGTGAATGGTTTATCAGATATTAACCTCACAACTTTGTTATTTCATCCTTCGACAAATTCACTCTTTATTGGCTATGATAACGGAAACTTTGACAAATTGTCAAATGGAAAAATTACCAATATTCCTTCTATAAAATTGGCTGAAGTACAAGGCTCTAAACGCATCAATAAAATCGTTCCTTATGAAGGTTATATTTATTTAGCAACGGGTTTTTCGATCGTACAATTTGACCCTAGCAAGGACGAAATAAAAGATACGTGGTATCCAACAAACGGAAACGAACCGTTATTGGATATAGCATTTAGAAATGATTCCATTTTTGCCTTAACCAGCAACTCACTTTTCTCTGCAAACGTTAATAATTTCGCTCTTGCCGACCCAAATCAATGGAGTACCTCATCGCTATTGCCAATCATCACAACAGATTCATACAGTGAAATTGAATGCGTTGAAAATGAATTGTATGTATTGTATAAAGTTCCTAGCTATGGTTCTGATACGGTTTTTCAATTGTCTAATAGCGGTTTGATTGATATTCTAAGTTCTTCTGAATCCTTTGAAATCAATTCCATAACAACAAGCGACAATAAAATTACCATCAATACGGATGGCGCAATTTATCGATTGAATTCGGATTTCACACAAGCCGCAAATTATAACAGTTATAACCTTGGGACCTGGATTTCAGTGCAAAACTCTTGTTATTATAACAATTCTGTTTGGATAGCTGATGTGAACAATGGTTTTATAGAAATACCTTCACTGTTTACGTATTCAAAAATTAATTTTTCCGGTCCTCCCAAAAAGGAGTTTTATTTTTTAGACTGTGAAAAAGGGAAACTTGCCGTTGCCGGTGGTGGTCTTTCTGTTGTTGCTTCCAATTACAGCAGTTCTGGTGTTTACATTTTTAAAGATGAAACCTGGTCGCTGTATGATAGAGACAACATGACCCTATGGAATGATGCAGATATTTGGGATTATATTTCAATTTCGATTGATCCATCAGATGAAGACAAAATTGCTGTTGGAACCTTTTCTCCAACACCACTTTCCATCCTGAATGATGGTGGACAAGTGACAGATACGTTTACCCCATTAAATTCTACACTTCAATATACCGAAGCTGGCGGAAGTCTTTGCCTCATAAATGCATTGGACTATGACAGCGATGGTAATTTATGGGTCATCAATGGATTTACCGATTCACCACTGAATGTCTATACAAAAGAAGGAAATTGGTATGCCTTTGAAACTGGACTTGCATCGAAAAGCAAATTTGGTAAAAAACTTGTGATTGATTATAACGGAAACAAGTGGTTTACGATGGATGGTTCAGGGTTGTTTGCTTACAACGATAACGGTACTATTTCAAACGCAAGTGACGATAAATACAAAAATATTAATTCCGGAGAATACACTGGAGGCTTACCTTCCAATACCGTAAACGCAATTGCAGTTGATTTTGACAATGAAATATGGATTGGAACGGATAATGGATTTGCTGTGTTGTACAATTCAGAAAATGTGTTCGATGCTGCGGCAGGTTCGTACAATGCTTCGCGCATCAAATTAGAATACGAAGGAAATGTGGAATATGTGTTGGGAAATTCCAATATTACTGACATAGAAGTTGATGGCGCCAATCGTAAATGGTTCGCTACTGCAAATTCTGGATTAATCTTACTTTCTGCAGATGGATTAGAAGTTATTTCCCAATTTACAGCCGAAAATTCACCACTTATTTCCAACAATATTTTAGATATCAAATTAGATCAAACTACTGGGGAATTATATATCGTAACAGACAAAGGTTTAATCTCTTACAGAACTGATGCAACCTATGAAGATCCAGATTACGCGAACGTAAAAGTGTTCCCAAATCCTGCACGACCAGATTTTGAAGGACCTATTACAATTCAAGGGATTCGCTATGATTCTGATATAAAAATTACAGATATTGCTGGAAATTTGGTGTATCAAACAACATCCAATGGTGGAACTGCTACTTGGAATGGAAAAACGATTACAGGTGAAAAAGTAACGAGTGGAGTTTACCTAATTTGGACAGCTCCTAACGAAGGTAAAGGTAGAAAAGTAGGCAAAGTACTTGTGATTCGTTAAGGGCCGTGAAACAAAGCGACAACGCCATTTTTCTGCATCGTATCAATTATTCTGAAACAAGCTTAATTGCCACATTCTATACGCAAGCTCACGGACTACAAAAATTCATGTTCCAAGGTGGCAAGAAAAAAGGTACATCTCTCTTTCCTTTGTCCTTGTGCGAAATAACCTTCTATAAACGTCCAGATAGTGAATTGGGTAAATTGACAGAAGCGCGTCCCTCAGAAATGCTCATCGAACTATTTTCGAATCCGATGAAGGCCACTTTAGCTTTTTTCATGGCGGATGTCATAAAGCAATGTTTGCAAACAGATCAATCCGATCCACAACTATTTCAATTTCTTACACGCTCAATACATGCGCTTGATGGCGCGGAAGATCTATCTTCCTTTTCAACGGAATTTCTTATCGGTTTTAGCGAACAATTAGGCGTTGAACCACAAATTCAAGATAAAAATTGCGCTTATTTTCACCTTCAAGATGGTGATTTTTCTGATTTTGAACGATTGGGAGAATTGGTTGCAACAGGTTCGGGAGTTGAATTTATTCAGACTATTTTACGTGGTGCCAAATCTATTTCCGAAAGTAAGCAAACGAAAAAAGAAGCCTTTGAAATCATGTTGAACTATTTCAAATTGCACATTCCGCGTTTCAATGTTGATCAATCGTTAGCGATAATTCACGACGTTTTATACAATTAAAAAAGTCACCCCGCGGGTGACTTTAAAAATGCAAGTAGCGAGCCTTGAATGTTAATACTTAACCCGCAATCATTTGCGTGGTTCTTTGATAAATATAGTAGAAAAATCTAAATTTTCCATTGAATTCGTTCTGAAATCTCTAATTCTTGCGTTGATCATCACCATGAAATCATCTGTTAAGATTGGTAAAACTGGCGCTTGATCTACAATCATTTGATCACATTTAGCAAACAAATCATTGCGTTTTTTCTCATCCAACTCTCTCAAAGCTTTTTCAAACAGTGTATCGTATTGCTTGTTTCTAAATTTAAATGCATTTACATCCGCAGAATTCTCATGAATGTTTCCACCAAAGAATAAGCTTAAGAAATTTTCAGCATCTGGATAATCCGCAATCCAACCTGAACGCCAGATTTTTGCTTTACCTAAAGCAATTGCCTTATCACGTTGATCGATTGTACACAATTTAATATTCAAGGTGATTCCCAAGTTCTTTTTGATTTGATCAGCCACACCAATACACATTTTATGCGGTGCTGAACCATCAATTGCATTTACATAGAAATCCAATACTGGAAATCCTTTCCCGCCAGGATAACCCGCTTTTGCCAACAATGCTTGTGCTTGTGCAACATTCATTTTTGGACCATTCACGTTCTCATTTGAGAAATTATCCATTGCTGGAACAAATCCTTTATCAGCAGCCCAACCTTCACCAAGTAAATACTTGTTAACGATTTCATTTCGATCAATTGCAAGGTTAAATGCTTTACGCACATCTACATTTTTGAATTCAGCACTTTCATTCGCAAACGCAATGTAATTCATGCTCATACTCGATTTCGACTCAACCTTATGCTTAATGTTTTTACCAGCTTGAGCATCTTGTAACGAACCTAAAATGTTTTCAATGTCCTCAACTGGAATTTCCAATACTAAATCAACCTCTTTCTTTCTGAAAGCCAATAATTCACTTTTCTTATCCTTTGCATACGACATAATCACTTTGTCTAAGAACGGCAATTGATTTCCCAATTCGTCTTTTCTCCAATAAACTGGATTGCGTTTCAAGGTAATACCATTCGCATCCATTGTTTCTAGCATAAAAGGACCAGTTCCAACAGGATGTTTTTTAATTTCAGCACCGTACATTTCATATGCTTCCTTCGGAAAAATACCCAAATTCGTGTGTGTTAAAATCTTATCAAAACCAATAAATGATTCAATCAGTTTAATCTCTAAAGTTGAATTATCAATGATTTTTATTCCTGAAACTCCCGAAGCAGCTAAAGATTGTTTTGACTTATTGTAAAATTCTTTTGCTCCTTGAATGCGATTCACTAACAAGTAACTCATTTTATTGATTTTCAATCCTGAGCAAGCCATTTCCAATGTATATTTCACATCTTCAACAGTTAACTCACGTCCTTCACCATCAAAGCAATCATCTTCATGAAATTTAACACCTTTTCTGATTTTGAAGGTAAACGTTTTTGCATCAGCACTCACATTGTATGATTCCGCAATAGAAGGAATAACCTTCATTGTTTCAACATCTAATTTCAATAGCGGCTCATACATTTGAGAGTTTAAACGCTGAGAATAAATGTCAACAGAAGACATCGGAAATAAATTATCCACCTTTTCTGAAGACATAAATTTAAATTCTCCACCGTATAATTTTCCTCCAACAGCTGTTCTTTGCTCAGAAGTTTCTGATCCACATGATGAAATAATCATCGAAAGGACTGATACAGCAATGAGTAGAGTGTTTTTCATGGGTTTTATAGTTTGTTGAACAAATATATAAAAATTGATTTACTAAACTGTCTTAATATCCGACTTTCGTTCGAACACGTTTAATCACATCATTCGCAACGATATGTGCTTTTTCTGCACCAACTTTTAAAGCCGCATCAATTTCATGTTTGTTCGCCATTAAATAATCATATTTTGCTCGTTGTTCAGCGTATTTTTCAAGAATTAACTCAAATAACTCTTGTTTTGCGTGACCATACCCATAATTTCCAGCAATATATTTAGCGCGCATTTGTGTTATTTGCTCTTCACTAGCCAGCAAACGATAAATTGCAAAAATGTGACATGTGTCTGGGTCTTTTGGATCTTCCAACTCCTTACTATCCGACAAAATCGACATCACTTGTTTGCGCAACTGTTTTTCTGGTAAGAAAATATTGATGAAGTTGTTACGTGATTTACTCATTTTTTGTCCATCCGTTCCCAAAACATACATCGTTCCTTCCTCGATTTTTGATTCAGGTAATACAAATGTTTCGCCCATTTGATTATTAAAACGGCTTGCAACATCACGTGTAATTTCAATGTGTTGCAATTGATCTTTTCCAACTGGAACAAATTCAGCATCATACAGCAAAATATCAGCCGCCATCAACATTGGATACGTAAACAAACCTGCATTTACATCCTCCAAACGATCAGCTTTGTCTTTAAATGAATGCGCCAAAGTCAAACGTTGGTAAGGAAAATAACAACTCAAATACCATGATAATTCGGCCGTTTGAGGAACATCCGACTGACGATAAAACACGACACGATTTGTATCCAAACCAAATGCAAGCCATGTAGCTGCAGTACTGTACGTGTTTTCTCTTAACAATTCACCTTCCTTGATTTGCGTCAATGAATGCATATCCGCAATGAACAAAAATGATTCATTGTTCGGATCGTTTGCCATCTCAATTGCAGGAACAATTGCTCCTAACAAATTTCCCAAATGTGGTGTTCCTGTACTTTGAACACCCGTTAAAATTCGAGCCATAGTATTCTTTATTTGTGCGAATTTAGTTATTTTCGAGCGAAATCTTTTCTCTTACAGCTGCATCCTTTAAAAAGTGTATTTTTGAACTATGGCAAAGCTCCGCGGAATTTTTGGACTTCTTTGGAAAATATATGTCGGGATTATTTTTGTAATCTTCGCTTTAGCTTTGTACCCATTTTTTCTAATCTTACTTACGAGCGAAAAGGGGAAAAAAGTCAGTTTTCGTCTCTTTGTCTTTTGGTCGTGGATGATGCGTATTTTCTGTTTCTACCATGTGAAAAAAGTGGAAAATGCAGAATTACCAGAAGGACCGTATATCATTGTTGCAAATCACACTTCGTATTTGGATATTTTCTTCATGTATTCCATTCTTCCAAAACATCCGTTTTTGTTTTTAGGGAAAGGTGAAATTTTAAATTATCCCATTTTAAAAACGTATTTCAAAGGATTGAATATTCCAGTGCATCGTAAGGATCGAGCGAAAGCGGCACAATCGTTTAACCAAGCAAAAAAAGCTGTTCGACAAGGTTGGTCAATCGTTATTTTTCCTGAGGGAGGAATTCCAGACGATGATAATCCGAAGATGATTGCATTTAAAGGTGGTGCTTTCCGTTTGGCAAAAGCATTGGAAATTCCTATTGTTCCAGTTACGTTTACAAACCATTACAAGTTGTTTTCAGATCCTGAATTTTTGCTAGGACCTGCGCGACCTGGAATTTCTCGAGTGTACATTCATCCTGCAATAACACTTGAAAAAATTGAATCACTTGGTTTAACCGAACTAATGGAAGAGTGTTTCAACACAATCAATCGCCCGATTTTGGAAGAACATCCACATTTGCGTTAAATTTATTATTTTTGCTGCATGAAAATCTCAGAAGAAATTGTTGATCATATCGCTCATTTAGCACGCCTTGAGTTTGAAGGTGATAAAAAACAAGCGATTCTTAATGACATGGAAAACATTATTTCATTCATGGATAAATTGAGTGAAGTGGACACGGACAACGTGGAGCCATTGATTTTCATGAATGATGAATACAACAAATTGCGTGAAGATGTTGCACAAGTGACTGTTACGCAAGATGAAGCGTTGAGAAATGCTCCTAAAAAAGATTCAGATTATTTCCGAATTCCGAAAGTATTGGATAAATAATTTAATACCAACCCCTGGATAATAAAACACCCAAAAAAGCTATTGCCAAAGCTAATAACAGATTAATTCTTCCTGTTATACTCGCTATTTTCTTCAATTTAGGATTTGGTTGATTAGTAAAATCCTCCAAGGCTTTAGTTCCAATATAGAAATCGTGTACTGCCGAAATAAGCAACATCCCAACAAAAAGTGCGATTTTCAAAGCGAAAACTTTCCCAAAATCACTTCCAAATAGAAAGTTTAGGTTAAGAGGTAATCCTTTAAAATACAAATTGCCTAGCCCTGTGAGAATTAGTAATATCAACACAATCCAACCATAAAAGCGAAACTTTAACCCTGTTTTATACAATAGGGTAATTCGATCTGGATGGTTTTTTATGTTTGGTAAAAGTACCAGCGGTAAAAAAAGCATTCCTCCAATCCAAAAGGCTGCACCAACAATGTGTAAGAAAACGGAAATGATATACCAATTACTCATAGATTCTTTTTATTACTATGAAAGTACAAAAAAGATTAATTTTGGAGCATGTTGTTAGACAATAATAAACCAAAACACGATCCATTTGCTGTATTGCGCTATAAAGAATTCAATTTCTTCTTAGCAAATCGCTTTTTCTTGACTTTGGGTATTCAGATGCAAAGTGTCATTGTTGGATGGCAGGTATATGCATTGACAAAAGATGTTTTTGCTTTAGGTATGATCGGTTTAGCTGAAGCCATTCCTTTCATTGCAATATCACTTTTTTCTGGACATATTGCTGACACGTTCAATCGCAAATACATCCTGTTGTTTTTTACATTTCTGTTTTTTGTTGTAACAGGATTCCTTCTTTATTTTTCCATGGATGGAGTTCATGTATTAAAAACCTACGGCACTTTACCAATTTTCATCTCAATTGCTTTTGTTGGTGTAATTCGTGGATTTATCTCTGCTGCCAATTCGTCGTTCATGGCGCAACTTGTTCCTCGAACAGTTTATGGAAATGCTGCTACATGGAACAGTACCGTTTGGCATATTGCATCGGTTTTAGGACCATCGTTAGCTGGTTTATTAATAGCCGTGAATTATACAACCGCTTATATTGTTGATATTTCATTCATATGTCTAGCGTTTCTGGCATTTTTATTTATTGCATCAAAACCAATTCCGGTTAAAGAAAAGTCTGAATCCTTATTTGAAAGTTTGTCGGCTGGAATCAAGTTTGTGTTTAAAAACCAATTAATTCT
>JBDKHH010000124.1:0-7518 GCA_039797785.1 Bacteroidota bacterium
GCAAAAAAATTAGGTTGATATGAATAAGCACATCGAACAATTACAAGCGAACATTGAACCACTCCGCCAAGAAATAATCAACCACAAAGTTTACACTCTCATCAATGACATTGAGGATCTACAAATCTTCATGCAGCATCACATTTTCGCAGTTTGGGATTTTATGTCCTTACTAAAAGCTTTACAAAATAATTTAACATGCACACAAGTTCCTTGGACACCAAAAGGATCCGCTGAAACACGCTATTTAATCAATGAAATTGTTGTAGGAGAAGAATGTGATTTAGATTTAGACGGGAATCGAAGAAGCCATTTTGAGTTGTATTTGGACGCAATGGAACAATGTGGAGCCGACACAAATCAAATTAACACCTTTATCGAAAAGATCTTAAGCAATTTTTCCGTCCAAGATGCGCTTTCCCAAACAACCTCTTCGGAAGGAATCAATCAATTCGTTAATGGAACATTTGATGTTATTCACTCCCACAAAGACTATTTACAAGCAGCAGTTTTCACTTTTGGAAGAGAAGATTTAATTCCGAGCATGTTTATTTCAATCGTAAATGATATTTATAAGCGAATTCCATCAAGTGTTTCTATTTTCAAGTATTATTTAGAACGCCACATTGAAGTTGACGGTGACCATCATAGCCATTTAGCCCTTGAAATGACAAGTGGTTTGTGTGGTGATGATGCATCAAAATGGAGCGAAGTTGAACAAGCAGTAACCGCCTCTTTAAAACAGCGCATTCAACTTTGGAATGGAGTATATGATGCAATTCAACTAAAAAACACTGTATCAATGAATTAAAATTATTGTAATCACTGAAGCAGGAAGTATCGTAGTGAGCGACGAAATAAAATTAAACGCAGAAGTACAATTAATTAAACAATAATCAAACTTCTTTGTTATAACATTCATAGTAGTAGGTTGATGTTAAAAGTCGTATTCACAGAAATGTGTTGCGGCTTTTTTCTTTTCTTCAAATCCCAACCTCCTTGAACTTATGTGGTTAATACACTACTAACTAATCCTCATGTGCCTTATGTGGTTAATACACTAAGAACTATTCCTTATGTTCCCTCATGTGCCTTACGTGTTTAAAACACTACAAACTCATCCTTATGTTCCCTCATGTGCCTTATGTGGTTAATACACTACAAACTAATCCTTATGTGACCTTATGTGACCTTATGTGCCTTATGTGGTTTTAAAGGAGTTACACAATACAACCTTATGTAATCTTATGTGCCTTATGTGGTTAAATACTATAAACTAATCCTTATGTGCCTTATGTAGTTCAACTTTGAATCAACTTCCTACCTCACATAATCCTGTTTATGCACCAACATATACTGATCACCTTCCAATTTCACATATCCCTGATCGTAACAGAAATAATAGGTCGCTCCTTTTTGTGTCGTATAAATATTCGTGAAATAATGAAAGTTAAATCCTTCTTCTGCTAAACGAATTCCATCCACAGTTTTCTTTCCAGATGGATTCATCGCACTTAATATCCGTCGATTCTTGCGCAAAATATTATTGATACGTCGCATATAAGCAGTTGCATCCTCATTCTGACGATTATTGAATGTATTACGACAGTAGTCGGAACAAAACTTCTGATCCTTTCTTCCTGATAATTTATGACCACATTCTTTACATGCGCGTGTTTCCATTCGTGCTAGTTTGGTAGTTTATGCAAAACAATGTTAACAATATTTAACAGCAAAATCAAGTGTTTTAGAGCTTAACTTTAACACCTTTGTATATTCATCTTATTCGATTTATGACAGATAATACAATCAATCCGATAAATCCTGCGGAAGCGTTACGCATTCTCAGTGAGAAAATTAAACTCGAAACAGTCATCATGCAACGCCTGCGTGAAGAAGTAGGTAAAGTAATTGTTGGTCAATCCTACATGATCGATCGTTTACTCATCGCATTGTTGGCAGATGGACACGTATTGCTTGAAGGTGTTCCTGGTTTAGCAAAAACATTGGCAATTAAAACATTAGCTGAGGCAATTGATGTTGAATTTAGTCGTATTCAATTCACGCCTGATTTATTACCTGCCGACGTAACTGGAACGCTTATTTACAATCAGAAAAGTGAACAATTCACTGTAAAAAAAGGACCAATCTTCGCCAATTTCATTCTTGCAGATGAGATTAATCGTGCTCCAGCGAAAGTGCAAAGTGCCTTGTTGGAAGCGATGCAAGAACGCCAAATTACAATCGGTGATGAAACCTATAAATTACCTGCTCCTTTCTTAGTATTGGCAACGCAAAATCCAATCGAACAAGAAGGAACATACCCATTGCCTGAAGCACAAGTCGATCGTTTCATGTTGAAAGTGTTCTTGGGCTACCCAACAATCGAAGAAGAAAAACAAATCATACGCACCAACGTGCAAAAAGGAGGAATTCCTGCTTGTGGAAAAGTACTTTCTACCAGCGATATCATGCGTGCACGCGAATTAGTGCGCGAAGTCTATTTAGATGAAAAAGTTGAGCAATACATTGTTGATTTAGTTTACGCAACGCGTACTCCTGAAAAATACGGTCTTGCTTATTTGGAACCAATGATTGGTTTCGGCTGTTCACCGCGTGCAAGTATCAATTTGGCCTTAGCCGCAAAAGCGTATGCTTTCTTACAAGGAAGAGCCTTTGTTGTTCCTGAAGATGTGCGCGCAATTGCACCAGATGTGATGCGTCACAGAATGGGATTAACGTATGAAGCTGAAGCGGAAAACATTACTGCGACAGACATCGTGAATAAAATTATCAATAAAGTAGAAGTTCCTTAAGCTCAATTTCCTTGGAAACAAAAGAACTCATTAAAAAAATCCATCGTTTGGAAATCAAGACAAAGGGCTTGACCAAACACATCTTTTCGGGTGAATACCATTCGGCATTCAAAGGAAGAGGTATGGCGTTTAGTGAAGTTCGAAATTACCATTTTGGTGATGAAGTCCGAACAATCGATTGGAATGTCACAGCACGTTACAATGATCCGTATGTAAAAGTATTTGAAGAGGAACGTGAATTAACGGTGATGCTTGTAATCGACATTTCTGGCTCAGAAGAATTCGGTACAAGTGATAAAACCAAAAAAGACGTTGCCCTTGAAATTGCAGCAGTGCTAGCTTTTTCTGCCATTAGCAACAACGATAAAGTAGGTGCAATATTAGTATCAGATAAAGTTGAACGTTTCATTGCTCCTGAAAAAGGAAAGAAACATGCCTTGATGATTTTGCGTGAATTGATTGAGTTCAAACCAAAAAGCAAAGGAACAAACTTGAATGAAGGATTAAAATTCTTACGAAATACCCAGAAAAAAAGAGCAATTACGTTTGTATTAAGTGATTTCATCGATCAGAATGATTTTATGGAAGGAATGCGTTTAACAAAAAAACGTCACGATACAATCGCTATTAAACTCTCTGATAAAGCAGAATATGAATTGCCAAATATGGGCTTTATTCAATTATACAATGCCGAAACAGGCGAAACAACGTGGGTAAATTCCAGTTCAACTGAAGTGCGCGAAAAATTCAAACAAAACTTTCTTGATCAAGAAGCAAGTACAATGAAAGCCTTTAAAAAGGCTGGAATTGACAGTGTAAGCTGTTCAACAGAAGATGATTTAATTAAACCATTAGTAGCACTTTTCAAACAACGCGGATGAAATGGATAATTAGCCATATCGTCCTATTTCTATTCGCTGTCGGAGCCAACGCTCAAACAGCACGAACAAACGTGTCACAAAAATCAATTTTAGTTGGCGAGAAAATCACCTTAACATATACATTGACATTCAAAAGTAATTCGAAAAAGCCCAATTTCATTCCTGCTGTAGGCGTCTTACCAAGTCGATTGAAATCAAAAACGGGAAGTTTATCAAATGCTATTTCCGATAACATCGAAGTGGAAACGCCTTTCAAGGACACGTTAATTAAAGGTAAAAAACAATCTTCTTGGACAGGAACGTATGAAATAACAGCGTGGGACGAAGGGAAGTATGTCATTTCTGGACCTACAATAACCGTAGATGATTCAACTATCTATTTTCCCGATGCGGAAATTCAAGTAAAATTAGTCAGCGCCAAAAAAGGACAAGATATATACGATATCAAAGAATCATTTGCTGAAATTCCAGATGAACCTTTTTCATTCAAGCGCTTTTTCGCAAATCATTGGTGGTGGCTCCTTCCATTAATACTGATTCCACTTATTTATTGGATGGTACGAAAAGTGAAAAACGCTGAAAAACAGCCTGAACGTATTAAAGAAATGCCGTTAAAAGAGCGAACACTCTTGGCAATTGACGCCTTAGAAAAAAGTAAATTGTGGGAGAAAAATCGCATCAAAGAACACTTCAGTGAATTGACATTTATTTTACGCTCCTACTTATCGTCGCGCTACAACATTAATTTATTAGAGAAAACATCGCACGAAACAAAATTACTTTTGCTTCAACGCGGATTACACCCTGAAACAGTGCGCGTAATCAGTGAAATATTAAATGAAGCCGATATGGTGAAATTTGCCAAATCGCACCCAGATGAAATCGCCATTTATAAACATGCTCAATTAGCACGACAAGTAGTCGCTGAAACGAGTCCAATTGAATTTGACCATGCTGAATAATTGGAACATACGTTTTTGGGAATACAATTTTCAATCACCAAATTGGTTGTGGTTGTTGATTCTTGTGCCTGTAATTTGTTGGATTTTATTGAAACGCGAATCAAAGCGTCAAGGAGATTGGAAATTCTCTGGTAATTCAGAAACGCAACGCAAGTTTTCAACGCGTTGGATTGTGGCAGTAAGACGCACAAGTATTGTTTTGCAATGTTTTGTGTTAGCACTTTTGATTGCAGCCATGGCAAAACCGTTTCACTGGTCGAGTTTCGATGATTTTGATGAAAACTATAAAAATGGAATCGATATAATCATCGCGATGGACGTTTCAGGTTCAATGCTAGCAATGGATTTCGAGCCCAATCGTTTAGAAGCATCAAAAGAAGTGGCGAAGGAATTTGTTGACGGAAGAAAAGGCGATCGCATTGGATTAGTTGTTTACGCTGGTGAAGCATATACCGCTTGTCCTGCCACCTTGGATTATACCATTTTGAAAAAGCAAATCGATAAAATTGGTGAAGAAAACATTGAAGGTGGAACAGCCATCGGAACAGGTTTGGGAACTGCTGTCACACGATTACGAAGCGATAGTTTACAGTCAAAAGTGATAATTTTATTGACTGACGGTAGTAACAACGCAGGTGACATTGATCCGCTGACCGCTGCAGAACTGGCACGTGCTAAAAATATTCGCGTGTACACAATAGGTGTTGGAAGTAATGGTGAAGCACCTACCCCAATTGCAACTCCTTTTGGAATTCGCTACGAAAATCAAGAAGTGGAAATCGATGAAATCTCGCTGATGAAAATCGCTGAAATTACTAAAGGACAATACTTCCGAGCAACAAACAAAGAAGGTTTAAAAGAAATTTACAAGGAAATAGAGAAACTTGAAAAACGAAAAATGCTCGATCAGCATTACAAATCTGAACCGCCAGCAACACCAATGGCATTTATGAATTGGGCGTTGTTGTTAGCACTACTTTCCTTTATTACCAATCGCTTTTTATTCAAAACAAATGAATAACGTCAGCTACACATATCGCTTAAAACTGATTTTGGCAGGCGTGCTGATTTGGGAAGCAATTTTCTGGTCATTGAGCGGCGTTGTATTGTTTTTAATCGGCTATTTAGATCCTTCTGCAACTGGTCAACAAATCGGATTTAAATTTCCCGGACAGTTTTGGTTATTGGTGTTTTTACTACCAATTCTAGGAGTTTACTTTTTCAATGTTTACAATCTTAATCGCTTTGCTGATGCAGCGCATCCAACGGTTCGAAAATACATCTTACAACCTGTTTCTTCATTCAATAGCTTCCTTACCTTCTTCTTTTTCCGCAATGCAATTGTCTTGCTGATTTTCGCAATGGCACAACCCGTGTTTGGAACGAAGAAAGTGAACGGAACCATGGAAAGCTTAGAATTAGTTGTTTGTTTAGACGTTTCTAATTCGATGAATACGAAAGATATTTCATCGGATATGTCGCGCTTAGAAATTGCTAAACGAGCTTTAAATGAACTCGTAAACAAATTACATGGCGAGAAAATTGGAATCAGTGTTTTTGCGGGTGGAGCATTTGTTCAATTGCCATTAACCGGTGATTATGCCGCAGCCAAAATGTTTATTTCTGAAATTGAAACGAACATGGTTTCCAAGCAAGGAACGAATATTTCAGAAGCATTGATTGTCTCAAGTGATATGTTCTCTGAAGCGAAAACCACCAAAGGAATTATCCTTGTAACGGACGGTGAAAATCACGAAGCCAATCCTAATGAAATCCTTCAGAAGCTGAAAGAGAAAAAAATTCAGTTAAGCATACTTGGAATCGGAACAACACAAGGCGGACCAGTTCCAATTGATCCACTTCGACCAGAATTGGGGAACAAAACTACAGCGACTGGAAGAACAGTAATTTCACGTGTAAATCCAGATTTCATTAAAACGATTGCATCAAAAGCAGGAGGTTTCGCAACCCTTAGTTCTGACGAATTTCCAGATTTATCGGAATTATTAACACAAATTAACCAAATGAAGCGCGCTGAGGTGCAAGATTTAGAGTTTGACGTGCAAGAGAATCGCTATCAAATTCCGTTATTTGCATCATTGATTTTATGGTGCTTATTTTTAGTTTGGACAAAGCTTCCAAAACAACTTAAAAAAGTAGAACAATGAGACAGTTGGCAGTCATATTTTTTCTTTTAATTGGTTTCGGATCCTATTCGCAAGAATGGCGCGATTCCTTGAAAGTGGCGCGTGATGCTTACAAGAAACAGGAATATCCAAAAGCATTCAAATACTATCAGTCAGCACAAAAAAAGGCACCTTCAGATATTGACTTGTCCGATGAAATGGGACAATCTGCTTACAAAGCAAGAGAATTTGAAAAAGCGGAGAAGATTTACCAACAAAGTGCAGCTTCTAAAAAAGATGCGAGCTCAAAGGCAAAATCGTATCACAACATGGGCAATTCACGCATGCAATCGAAAGATTACAATGGTGCAATTGATGCTTACAAAGAAGCTTTGCGCAACAATCCAAAAGATGAACAAACACGCTACAATCTTTCTGAAGCAATTCGTCGTTTGAAAGATGAACAAAAAAAGAATTCCAATCAAAACGAGGATAACCAAAATAATCAGAACCAAAACAAGAATCAGAATCAAAATCAAAATCAGAATCAGAACCAAAACAATTCTGGAGGTCAAGGAAAACAAAACAATCAATCGCAAAGCAAAAATCAACAAGGCGGAAATCAGGAGAAATCTGGCAATGGAAATCAATCCAAACTTCCGAACAAAACGGTTGAACGCATGTTAGATAATTTGATGAAAGCTGAAGCTGCTACCAAACGTAAAATGAATGG
>JBDKHH010000125.1:0-4473 GCA_039797785.1 Bacteroidota bacterium
GAAGAACATCCTACTAAAAGAGATGTCATAAAAACGATTACTAAATATGTTGCTTTCATATTGCTACTTTTAATTTTGGATGAACCAATTTAATTGATGAACCGATTGATTCATATCATTCATTAGTTGTAAATAATTTAATTCGATGCCGATACAATTTTGCTTCGTTTGCAAATATTCAATCATTGAAATTTCTCCAGTTTCCAATAGAATCTTCGCTTGATCCTGCATGATTTTCGTTTGCGGTAATAATTGCTCTGAATACATCGTGTAGGAAGAAAGATAACTCTGATAAACCGTCAAATATTGATTGAATCCTGATGTTAAACTGATTCGTTCGAATTCCTGTAAATACTGTGTTTGTTGAATTGTATTAGAAATCACGTCACTTTTGCGCTTTGTAGAACCGAAAAACAAGGGTATTTCCAAACCAATTTGTCCAGATTGAAAACGATCAGATTGACCAAACGTTAAATCCTGACTTCCAACAGAATGAACACCAACCAAGGTTTGATTTACATAACCCAAGGTAATATCTGGTAATGTTCGTGCAATCAATACTTCTTTTTCCTTTGCCAAGACATCCTGTTGTGTTTGATAATACATCAGATTCGGATGATTTGAAATGGCGCTTGTATCATTCAATGCTTGAAATTGAATGAGAGAATAATCTGTTTCAAGTGTACTTACTGGTAAATCAGAACCAATAAAAAATTGCAATTTACTCTCTTCCGATTTGCGTTTCTCTTCCAACAAGAACAATTGATTTTGGAGTTCTTTACGTTTCGTTGTGATCAAGGTCAAATCCAACTTCGTTGCGTCTTTCAATGCATATTTGATATCTACCTTTTTTTCGATACTCATCAACAAAGAATCCTGTTGTTGCAACAACTTTGCTTTGGCTTTGTAAAAACAAATGTTTTCGTATGTCATTTGAATGTTCAAAACCAAGGATTTCCAATCAGAAGCATAGATTGTTTTTGCTTGCTCTGATTTTGCTTGTCCCAATGCGTTTTCTTTTGCAAAAACCGTTGGAAAAGGAATCGTTTGAGATACTGTAATGTTATTGTCCTTTTTATAATACGAATTGTATTGACCTGTCATGAACATCGCACTCGTTTTAGGCATAACCGTAGCTGCTTTACCAATTAACACCTCATTTTGAATTTGCATTTCAGAAGCTTTTAAACTTAAGTTTTGCTCTTTCGCTAAACTCAAACATTGTTCTAAACTCATTTGCTGATTTGTTTGTCCAAATGATTGTAAACCAATTAAAACAAATAAAGTCATGATGAACTTTTTCTTCATTTTTTTCGTTTTCTTCGGTTTTGTTGCATTTCGTTCAGTGAACAAATAGAAAATTGGCAATACGAATAAGGTTAAAATGGTTGCTGTGATTAATCCTCCAATTACAACTGTCGCCAAAGGTTTTTGAACTTCAGCACCACTTCCGTGCGAAATTGCCATCGGTAAAAATCCTAAAGAAGCAACCAAAGCGGTTAATAATACTGGTCGTAATCGAACTCTTGTTCCCATTAACACAATGCGTAATCGATTCGTATATCCTTCTTTCTTGAGTGAATTAAATTCAGAAATCAATACAATTCCATTTAGAACGGCCACACCAAATAAGGCGATAAATCCCACACCAGCTGAAATTGAGAATGGCATTCCACGTGACCAAAGAGCTAATATTCCACCTAAGGCAGCTAATGGAATTGCTGAGAAGATTAAAGTTGCTTGTTTTAAGGATTGGAAGGTCAAATACAATAAGAAGAAAATCATCAACAAAGCCACTGGAACCGCAATTGACAATCGTGCTCTCGCATTTTCTAAGTTTTTAAACGTTCCACCAAATGTTGGATAATAACCAGCATCAAATTTCACTTTCGAATCAATTTTAGCTTTCAATTCATTTACAATACTTTCAACATCGCGTCCACGCACATTGAATCCAACGATAATTCTTCGTTTTGCATCGTCACGTTGAATTTGATTTGGGCCTTTTTCGAATTTCACATTTGCAAATTGATCCAAAGGAACTTGAACACCTAATGGAGAAGTAACAGTAATCGATTTTAAATCGTCCATCGAAACACGATTTGTAGAATCCAGTTTTACAACTAAATCAAAACGTTTTTCTCCTTCGAAAATTAACCCAGCAGCTTGTCCAGCAAAACTGATATTGATTGAACGATTCACATCATCAATACTAATGTTGTATTTCGAAAGTGCCAAACGATCGTATGAAACAATCATCTGTGGTAAACCTGTCATTTCTTCGACATAAACATCTTGCACACCTTCGATATTTTCAGAAAGTGCTCCGATTTGTGATGCGTATTTGCTCAATTTATCAAGGTCTTCCCCATAAATTTTCACAACGACATCTTGTTTTGCACCTGTCATTAACTCATTAAAACGCATTTGAATCGGTTGTAAGAAACCAAATGAAACACCTGGAACATTTTCTTCCAACTTCTTCTGCATTTTCTCCGCCAATTCTTCTTTTGTTTTTGCAGATACCCATTCATCTTTGTCTTTCAGAATGATCATTAAATCACACGCTTCCATTGGCATTGGATCAGTTGGAATTTCGGCCGTACCTATTTTACCTACAACCTCTTTTACTTCAGGAAAATTCTTAATCAACACATCAGAAACTTTGTTCGTCGCATCAATTGTTTTGGTTAAACTAGTTCCTGTGATTAATCGCGTTTCCACAGCAAAATCTCCTTCATCAAGTGACGGAATGAATTCTGCACCTAATTGCTGGAAGAGTAAGACACTTATGACAATCAAACCAACTAAGCCACCCAAAACTACTTTTTGACGACGCAAGAAAGCATTTAAAACAGGCATATAGATTCGTTTGAAGAAGGCTACAATTTTATCACTGAAGTTCTCTTTAATTTTAATTTTCTTACTTAGGAACAACGCAGAAATCATTGGTACATACGTTAAGGAAAGGATCAATGCTCCAATAATGGCAAACATCACGGTTTGTGCCATTGGTTTAAACATTTTCCCCTCAATTCCAACCAAAGCAAGAAGCGGAAGGTAAACAACAAGAATAATGATTTGCCCAAACACAGCGCTTTTCGCAAACTTAGATGCAGATTTGTACACTTGCACATCCATTTGATCTTGTTTCAATGTTTGATTTCCATGATTATAGAGCAAATGCAGTGTTGATTCAACTATGATTACGGCCCCATCGATGATTAAACCAAAGTCCAATGCTCCCAAACTCATTAAGTTCCCTGAAACACCAAAAACATTCATCAATGAAATTGCAAATAACATTGCAAGAGGAATAACTGAAGCCACAATCAATCCTGCTCTAAAATTTCCAAGTAAAAGCACCAAAACTGTAATTACAATTAATGCACCTTCGATAAGGTTTTTTGTAACAGTAGAAATAGCGTTGTTTACCAATTTAGTTCGATCCAAATAGACTTTCACTTCAACACCAACAGGAAGCGTCTTTTTGATTTGCTCCATTCGCTCTTTTACATCCAAAATCACTTTGGATGAATTTGCTCCTTTTAACATCAATACGATTCCACCAACTGCTTCACCTGTATTATTATAGGTCAAAGCACCATAACGAACAGCAGCACCGATTTCCACTTTCGCAACATCTTTAACTAAAACGGGAGTTCCCGCGTCTGATTGAGAAATTATCGTTTGTTCAATGTCTTCGATTCCTTTCATCAAACCATCGGTACGAATATAGGTTGTTGTAGAATTGCGCTCAATATAAGCTCCACCTGTATTTTGGTTATTTTGCTCAACTGCGCGAAACACATCACCAACGGTTAAACCGAACGCTTTTAAACGAACTAAATCAACAGCAATGTCATATTGTTTCAATTTACCCCCGAAACCACTGACGTCAGCAATTCCTTCAACACCTAATAATTGTCTACGAATTACCCAATCTTGGATTGTTCTCAATTCCGTTGCATCGTATTTCTTTTCGAATCCTTTTTTAGGTTTAACGATGTATTGATAAATTTCACCTAAACCAGTACTCAGTGGAGCCATTGATGGTTCACCAAAACCTGTAGGAATTTGATTTTTTGCTTCTGAAAGGCGTTCTGCAACTTGTTGTCTTGCCCAATAAATATCGGTATCTTCTGTAAAAACAACAGTAACAACACTTAAACCAAAACGGCTAAACGAACGGATTTCTTCAATCCCCGGAATCGTTGCCATGGTTTGTTCAACCGGGAACGTAACGAATCGTTCGATATCTTCTGCACCTGATGAAGGTGAAGAGGTTACGATTTGTACTTGATTATTTGTAATATCTGGAACTGCATCAATTGGTAGGCTCTTCAATGAAAAGACGCCCCAAGTGATCAATGCCAGGGTCATTATTCCAACGATTAACTTGTTGGAAATAGACCAATGAATGATTTTATTTAACATGAAATTTGAGTATATAATGAAACATATTGAATCGTT
>JBDKHH010000126.1:0-16490 GCA_039797785.1 Bacteroidota bacterium
ACCTCTTTTATTGTTTCCTTCGCTATATCTGCATTTGGTTCAATATAAATGTAGTCATTGGCCTGAACAACCATGTCCACATATTTCAATCCTTCAACAGTCGATAAATCAATTTTATAGATCTTGCGTTCTCCATTTTCTCGTCGAATGAGATTAACAGAATTTGCTTTCCCACGTTCGGTAATTCCGCCAGCTTGAGCAATTGCTTCCATCAATGTTGTATTTGCATTCACTAAAGGAATTACTTTGGCGTCCGCTCCATTTCCTGGAAATACAATTACACGTTGATTTGTAATTTGCACTTGTACAAATGGTTCTTGGTATTCTTTCGAAAACAACTTTTGAAGTGTATCCTCACATTGCGCAACTGTTAATCCTTCGACTTTCACTGTTCCCACAATCGGCAATTCAACATTTCCTCCTCGTCTAACAATGTATTCTGACATCCCATTTGACTCAGCAGCACCTTCACGAATACCACTCATCGACTCGATAATTTTTGTTCCATTGTTTGTCGATAAAGAAAACTTCAATTTATCATCCATCGAGATTTTATAATCTTCGTTTGGCGTCATTGGAATTGAATCCATTTTAGCCGTTTCTCCCTTTGGAGCTTTAAACATGATATTACTATTGACTCCACAGCTTTGAAATAGCCAGATTGTCAATAAAACCAAGAAATACTTATACATTGAAGTCACGTTCATTTTTGCTTTGCATTTAACAACTCACGGTAATATGATTCCACATTTTTCACCAAGGTTGTGTAATGGAATTTTTCTTGTACGAAAGTCCATCCATTTTGTGACATTTTTTTGCGTTTTTTTTCATCTTCAATTAAGAGAAGCACTTTTTCCGCATAGATTTCTGGATTATTCTTCGGAACAACGAAGCCTGTTTCTCCTTCCAATAAAATATCTTTAACACCACCTACATCTGTTGTTACAACTGGAATATTGGCTGCTTGCGCTTCTATCAAACTCACCGGTGTTCCTTCATTATTTGACGACAAACAAATGATATCCATTCCTGCATTGAAGGTTCCAATATCTTTGATCCAACTGGTCATTTCAACACGAAAATGCGATGGAAATCCCAAATCTTTAATTTTAGCAGTTATCGTATCTCGTTCAGTTCCATCACCAACGATAAATGCGACACACTTCTTTTGCGTTTTTGATGCAACAATGCGCATCGCTTCTAAAAACAAGGAATGATTTTTAATCGGCGCCAATCGTCCAACAATTGCAATGGCTACTTCATCCTCTTGAACATTGAACTCTTTGCGTGTTACCGCACGTTTTTCATCCAAGTTCTCATGGAATTTATGCAAATCAAAACCAAGATTGATCACCTTTATTTTCTGTTCAGGACAAATATGATGCTCTTTTGAAAGTTCTGTTTTCTGTAATTCCGAAATCGCAATAATTCCAGTTGATTTCTTTGCCAAATTTCGCTCAATCGCCTTAAAAATAGCAGTTTTCACCTTTCCAAAATACGAATGAAAAACATGACCATGAAAAGTATGCACAATCACAGGAACCTTTAATGAATATGCTGCTTTTCTTCCCAAGGCACCAGCTTTCGAAGCATGCGTATGAACAATATCAGGTTGAAATTCCTCGATGATTTGTTTCAAACGCTTGTACGCCTTTCGGTCACTTGAAAAATTCGGTAAACGCTTCATTTCGTCAATCAGCAATGGTTGAACACCATATTCTTCTAAAACATGTAATGAATCTGATTCCCCTTCTTCGGGTAAGCCTCCGACCAACAAGGTTTCGAAATCGTCTGACATGTACCTTGTCAAAAACGTGGCATTATACGTTGGTCCACCGATATTAAATCGATTAATGATCCTCAATACTTTTATTTTTCTCACACTCTCCATCTACTAACTAAGAAATGGTCTCACAATTGTCAAGTTACGGATCTGAGTCAAAAACGAGTTTCCTTAAATTGGTTGTTGAAAATTATTTTCAGCGCAGTTCAAAGCAATCCGATGTTTACTCAATTTTACATAAATTTCGGCGCGATGAAGATACAAAGAATTCTCACATTACTATTCATACTTTTGGCTCAATTTGATTTTGCGCAAAATTCAGTTCAAAAAGCGTTGAATACCTTCACGGCATCTGCCGAATTCGCAAATGCGGGAATATCATTTTATGCAATTGACCTAACTTCAGGTGAAAAAATTGCAGATTACAATTCAAAATTAGCCTTACCGACAGCATCAACTGCTAAACTCTTTTCTACCGCTTCTGCGATTGAACTGTTAGGGCCAAATTATCGTCCAGAAACGCGGATTTACATCGATGGAAAAATTGACGCTGAAGGTACTTTAATCGGAAACATTTGGATTCGTGGTGGTGGTGATGTCTCGTTAGGAAGTGATTATTTCACAGAAGATGGACATGAAAAAGATTTCCTTGTTACGTGGTGTGACACGCTTCAAAAATTAGGGGTCAAAGCTATTTCAGGGGCAATTATTGCTGATGGTTCGGAGTTCGGCTATTCAGGAATCCCGAAAGGATGGAGCTGGAATGATATGGGAAATTACTACGGTGCAGGCGCTTCAGGAATTACCCTTTTCGACAACATGATCAAATACACTTTTAAAACAGGTGCAACTGCTGGAAGCAAGACAGAAATCACCTCAATGTGGCCAACTGTTCCAGGACTTGTTTTTCACAATTACGCTACTTCTCAAAATGTATCTGGTGACCATTGTTTTATTTTCGGCGGCCCTTATTCATTGGATCGGTTTGCAGAAGGTTCCCTCCCACTAAATCGTCCGAAATTTGTTGTAAAAGGAAGTTTGCCTGACCCAGAATATCAATTGGCGTATGAATTCTACAATCAACTATTAGCTAAAGGCGTAACAGCGAAAGAAGGAGCAAAATCAGCCCGTCAATTGGATTTGATTCAGAAAAATCGCTATACTTCGAGTTACACATTATTGTATACGCACAAAGGGAAAACAATTCAAGAAATTGCCAATTTGACGAATTTAAAAAGTATTAATCTATTTGCTGAAGGACTTTTGTGTTTGGTTGGTTACAAAATGACCGGGAACGGATCTACTGAAGAAGGACTAAAACAAGTTGAGAAATATTGGGCGACAAAATTCAGTTTTGGTGGTATTTTCTTGAACGATGGAAGTGGATTATCTCGTAGCAATGGTATTTCAGCATCAAGCTTTGTTGATTTATTAAAAGCAATGTCACTCTCAAAAAACTACGATGCCTATTTAAAAACACTACCAATTGCAGGGAAATCTGGAACTCTGGCTGGTTTATGCCGAGACCAACCTGGACAAGGACGAATTGTTGCAAAAAGCGGAACGATGGATAAAATCAAATCGTATGCTGGTTATGTCAATTCCAAGTCAGGCAAAAAGATTGCCTTTGCCATTGTTGTTACGAACTTCACTTCAAGCAGTAGCAACGTCGTTGGTAAAATGGAGAATGTCTTTAACGCCTTAGCCGTTTACTAATTCGACTTCCAGAATTTCTTTCCAAAAATCATGAATCGTTCCTCCTTCGCATTTGATCATTTGCGGAACAATACTCGCCGGTGAAAAACCAGGAGTTGTGTTCACTTCAATTACATGAGGAACGCCATTTACAACCATAAAGTCAATGCGTGAAATCGAACGCAATTGCATCAATTGATAAATGTATTTCGCCTGTTTTTGAACTTCATCGCGCACCTCATCGCTTACACGTGCTGGAGTAATTTCTTTTGATTCACCTAAGTATTTTGCAGCATAATCAAAGAATTCATTTTCGGAGGCGATTTCAGTTAAAGGCAATGCATGAACGCCGCTTTTCTTGCGGTAAACACCACACGTAACCTCTGTCCCATCTAAAAATGATTCAATAACAACTGTTCTTCCTTCTTTGAACGCATTTTCCAACGCTTCTGAAATTCCATCTTCAGTTTTCACTTTTGAAATCCCATAACTTGATCCGCTATCTGAAGGTTTTACGAAGATTGGAAGACCTAATTCTGCAACAATTTGTGCTGGTGTAAACTCATCTATACGTGTTAAGAAAAGTGATTTAGCCACTTTAATTCCAAAGTTTTTTAAAAATTGGTTGCAATACCATTTATCAAAAGACAACGCCGATGCGAGCGGACTAGAATTCACATACGGAATTCCGTTCATCTCAAGCAAAGCTTGAATTTTTCCATTTTCTCCTGGATCGCCGTGAACATAAACTAATCCAGCATCCAATCGAACTTGCGAACCATTGTTGAAAGTCATTGTGTTTAAATCAAACGGAAACTGATCACCATCTATTTGCGCATACCATCCTTTACGATCCACAACAATTTTATAGACTGTAAAATCTTTCGGAAAGTTATCCTGAATAGTTTGAGCACTTTTTAACGAGATTTCCCATTCAGAAGAAAATCCACCACAGAAGATTCCAATAGTTTTCATGTTTGACATTTTGACGAAAGTATAATGAATCGAGCAATCTGCTTTTAACTGTTCAAAAAGTTATTAGCAAATCACGTGTTGATTACTCTGATTAAACACCGAAAAAACATCATTTTATTTCCATTTACGCATTTACTTGTTAACAAAACATATTTATCCATCTGAAAATCTAGCAAATACGGCACTTAACAACTGACTTTCATTTGTTGAAAAGGTTCAATTGCATCACTTTTTTAAAAAGTCCATTTACCTTATATTTGCACCTAAAATTGGGAAACCACATATTCAAATTTCTATGTTTCGATATTTACTACTATGCGCTTTAACTTTAATGTCTTCCAGCTTATTTGGACAGGCAACAATGTATGAAGCCAATTTTGAGCCACCATTCTTGGATTGGTCCATTACAGGTGACGTTTCAACCAACTCATGGATTAAAAACACATGTGCAGGAAATGGATCAAGCGCTGCTGGAACCTACGCTATGTACATCACAAAAGGTGGAGCTGTACCAGGCTGTGGAGCAACGGGTCAAGAGCAATTTGCTTATGACAATTCACCTTCTGGAGTTAAGCAGACAATTGCTTATACTACAATTGATGGAACGTGTGCTGAAAATCTACAAGCACATTTCGATTATCGTATTCAAGGAGTTGCAAGTGAAGACATTGCAGAATTAGTGTACAGTACAAACGGTGGAACAAGTTGGACTGCTGTTGGAAGTTCTTTTACTTCAACGGCAATTTGGTCAACTTCTACAGTTGCTTTACCACTTTCATTAAACTATTCAACCTTTCTTTTAGGAGTTCGTTTTACATACAATGATGCAACAATCAATGGAACTCCAATTGCAATTGACAACTTTAGTGTAACAGGAACTGACAACATTAATCCTGCATTAACATGTCCTCTAACGCAATCATTACCAGTTTCTGCGGCGTGTTTAGCAATTGCGGATGATTACACAAAAAATCTTGTAGCTCTTTCCGATAACTGTACAGATTCAGTTGATATCAACGTAACACAAAACATTGCTGAAGGCGCAACAATTCCAATTGCTCCAGGTGGAAGTACAACAATTATTCTTACGGCATTTGACGAAGCAGGTAATTCAGCTCAGTGTTCATTTACATTGAACATCATTGATGATATCGATCCAGCATTCACGACTTGCCCTAGTAACCAAACGGCTTATGTAAACAGTAGTTGTAATGCAGTTTTAGGAAATTATACTTCCCTAGCCGCAGCAACAGACAATTGTGCCGGAGCCGTTACAATTATACAATCACCAGTAGCAGGAACAAATGTTAGTGGGAATGGTACTGTTACTCCAGTTGTTTTAACAGCAACCGATGTAGCTGGAAACACTGCAACATGTACATTTAACGTAACTAACGCTGACACAATCTTACCAACGATTGTTTGTCCAAGCGCACAGAATATTTTTGCGAATAGCGCTTGTCAGGCTGTTTTACCTGATTATACAACACTTGCAGTTGTAAATGATAATTGTGTTCCAAGCTCAAGTTTATTGATTAGTCAAACACCTGCGCCTGGAACATTGATTTCTTCAGCTCAACCAATTACACTTACCGTTAGTGGTGGAATTCCAAGTGGTTCTGTTTCATGTGTATTCAACTTAGTCCCAGTTGACACAATCAAACCAAATGTCATTTGTCCGACTGCACCAACATTATATGTCAATTCAAGCTGTCAAGCTTCATTACCGGATTATACATCAGCAGTTGCTTGGACAGACAATTGTACTTCTTTATTAGCTGACATGACATTTGTTCAAAATCCAGCAGGAGGAACATTGCTATCTGCAAATCAAACAGTTTCAATAACAGCTTATGACGATCAAGGAAATAACGAAACATGTTTCTTTACGCAAGTTGTTTTAGATACAATTTCACCTGTTTTAGTTTGTCCATCAAACCAAACATTGTATTCAAATGCAAGTTGTGTGGCTGCCTTACCGGATTATGTTCCATTGATCAGCTTAACAGAAAACTGTTTCTTTGCTTCAAATGTCACGTATGTTCAATCACCAGCAGCAGCAAGTAACATTAATGGTACTACAACAATTACAATAACAGGAACTGATCAATCAGGAAATGATGGAACATGTTCATTCACAGTAACGCTGCTTGACACGATTGCTCCAACAATTATTTGTCCAAGCAATTCAACAGTAAACACAAATGCTTCGTGTAATTATTCGTTAACTTCAGTTATTCCGAGTGCAACAATTTCAGACAACTGTACAACCTACGGTTCTTTAATTTTATCACAATCGCCAGTTGCGGGAACAGTACTAGCAATTGGAACGCATACAATCACATTAACAGCGGAAGACCAAGCGGGCAATTCATCTAGTTGTTCATATCAACTTACTGTTGCTGATCAAACAATCCCAACAATTTCTTGTCCTGGAACACAAAATATTCCGGTTACTGCAAGTTGTTCTGCTACTTTGGCGGATTATTTACCTTCAGTAACAGTATCAGATAACTGTACATCGCTTGGGCAATTAGTTGTGACGCAGTCTCCAGCGAGTGGAACTGTGATTTCTACTAACACTTCGATTAATATTACCGTTCAAGATTTAGCTGGAAACACAAATACATGTTCATTTACAGCTGTAATAATCGATGCAACTGATCCAGTAGTGAACTGTCCAGCGACAGTCAACGTTGCAATTAATTCAAGTTGTCAATACTTAGTTCCAGATTTAAGTTCACAAGTAACAGGAACGGATAACTGTAGTTCATTTGCGAGTATGACCTTGACACAAAACCCACCGGCTGGAGCAACAGATGGAGGTCTAACCGCAGTTGTAATTACGTTAACTGATCAACAAGGTAATAGTTCAACATGTCTTACAACCTTAACACCAATCGATACGGATGCTCCTACGATTACTTGTCCTTCGCCAGCTCCTGTAAACAATGGAGCGAATTGCGATTTCGCATTAGGATATTATGGGTCAACTGCTTTGGTACTTGACAATTGTTCGGATTATTCAATAACGCAATCACCAGCTTTTGGAACAATTGTGCAACCAGGTGATCACATCATCACTTTGAACGTTATCGATGCGGGAGGAAACACAGCTGAATGTTCATTTACATTAAGTGTTTTGGAAAATGTTTCTCCAACGATTACATGTCCAGCGAACATTTCAACTTGTGATCCGAATGTCACTTTCGCTGCTCCTGTGTTTAATGACAATTGTTTAGTAGCATTGGTTCAAACAGATGCGACAGGATTGGGTTCAGGTGATGTTTTCCCTGTTGGAACAACTACTTTGTCCTTTATGGCAATCGATTCATCAGCCAATTCTCAAACGTGTTCATTCCAAATTCAAGTATTAGACTTCCCTTCTCCAGCAGTAGCGTTGGAAGACACAATTTCTCTTTGTCAAGTGACAAGTGCATTAGCAGAAGCACAGGCTGCAACAAGTGGAACAGGTGAATGGACCTTGGTTTCAGGTCAAGCAACATTCAACAACCAATTTGCAAATGTGACTGGAGTAAATAACTTAGGTTATGGAACAAACGTTCTTGCATGGACAATTACTTCAGCGCAATGTGGTGAAACTTCTGATACCTTAAGAATTATTGTTTCCCAACAACCTTTACCTGCAAGTGCATTAGATACAATTATTGCATGTAATGATTTTAGCGTTCAATTATCTGCAACAAATCCTTTGTACGGAATTGGAACTTGGACAACGACTCAAGGAGCAACGATTTCTGATATTCACGCAACAACCCCAGACGCGACTAATTTAGCGGCAGGTTGGAATAACTTTGTTTGGACAGTTACAAATGGTAGTTGTGCAGCAAGCTCGGACACTCTTCGCGTTTATAGTACGACGCAAGCAACAATTAATCAAGCTGACACTGCACTTTGTTTAGAAAATGCATCCTTGAATTTAGTTGGATCTACTCCAGCAGTAGGTCAAGCAGGAACATGGAGTTTTCTATCTGGATCAGGTTCACTTTCATCAACAAATACAACATCAACAACAGTTAGTGGACTTGGCTTAGGGGTTAACATTATTGTTTACAAAATGACCAATGAAGATTGTCCAAACACAACTGATTCTGTTGAAATCATTGTTTCGATGTGTGATGATTTCAATCCTGTTTTCCCAACTGTCATCACACCAAACTTTGATGGTAAAAATGATTTGTTTGAAATAGACTACTTAGAACTTGTTTATCCTGAATGTAAAGTAACAATCTTCAATCGATGGGGATCTGTTGTTTATGAATCAGTCGGTTATAAAGACCCTTGGGATGGAACATTTAAAGGGGAAGATTTACCAATGGGAGCTTACTTCTACAAAATTGAATTGAACGATGATAAATCGACAGTTTATAACGGTTCTATCAGTATCATTCATTAAAAATTAGCCATATGAAAAGAATTAATTATACAATCGGATTAGTAGCGCTAAATTTTATGTTAAGTGCTGTAGCTTTTGGACAACAAGAATACCAATTTGCAAATACTGTCAACAATCCTTATTTATTGAATCCAGCAGCTGGTGGATTAACAGATGTAATGCAGATTGAAGCTTCAACGCGCATGCAATGGTTAGGATATGATGGTGGACCAAAAACAATTTTACTTTCAGGTCACAGCCAAATTAAATTTGGTAAATCTGGCGACAAAGTATTAGAAGAATTTAATGTTCGCGACGAAAAACTATTTAAAGGTCCTTCTGTTTCAACTTCGAAATCAAAGCATGTAATTGGAGGGAAAATTTGGAACGATGCGATTGGTCCATTTTCAAAAATGGCTATTCAAGCAAGCTATGCGTATCATTTACCTTTGACAAAAAAGATAAATATTGGTGTTGGTTTGGGAATCGGATATAGTAATTTCCGTTTGAACGATTCAAAAGTGATTTTGCATCAAAATGATGACAATGCTTATGCTCAATTCTTAGGCAACTCTTCACAACAAAGTTTTGCTGATGCTCAAGCGGGTCTTGTTTTGTATGGCGAAAAGTTCTTCTTTGGTTTAAGTACAACTCAATTTTTGAAAAACAAAGTTGAATTGGATCAAATTTCAACTGCAAGTAACTTCAATCGCCATTATTTCATGATTGCTAAATACAAAATTGAAGGAGAGGGTGATATTGCAATTGAACCAAATGTGGTTGTGAAAATGGTGCAAAACAGTCCTGTTTCAGTCGACTTTGGAGCGCGTGCTTTATACAAAAACAGTAGTTGGTTTGGTGTTCAATTTAGAACTTCTAGTAGTTTGGTTTTTCAAATTGGAAGCAACCTAATCAAGAATCTTTACATTAGCTATGCATATGAAGCTTCAATGGGTAAACTGAGAACAGCTGGGAATTCTACTCATGAAATTCAACTGGGTTATTACTTGGGCAGAAACAGAAATGTGGATAAGGAATTAAAAGAAAATTCAGAAAAACTATAATAATTGGTTAATTGAAATGCGATTACTTTATTTCATTTTATACTTTACATTAAAATATACTTTGCGTGTTTTTTACCCAAGAATTAAAACGGTAAATACACCAAAAATGTTTCTTGGAAGAACAATCTATGTGAGTAATCATGCGGCTTCGTTCATGGATCCATTGGCAGTTGCAGCATTGCGCCCACCAATCGTTTTCTTCATGACGCGCTCAGATATTTTCACAACGTTCATGAAGCCAATTTTATGGGCATCGCATATGTTGCCTATTTATCGTCAACACGATGGTGTAGATACAAAAGATGAAAATGAAAAAGTATTTGAAAAATGTTCACGTATTTTATCCTTTGGTAGAAATCTGTTAATCTTCGGTGAAGGCTTTACTGATGATACATTTATTCGTCGTTTAAAACCTGTCAAAAAAGGAGCCGTGCGTATTGGCTTTTTCGCTTTGGAAAAAATCAACTGGAAAAAGAAAATCTACATTGCTGCAGTTGGTTGTAATTATTCGGATCCGAATCAAATGCGTAGTGACTTATTGATTTCGACATCTGAACGCATTTGCTTAAATGATTATCGCAAAGAATACGAGGAAAACCCAAACAAAACCATTACTGATTTAACAAAGCGCATTGAGAAATTGATGCAGGAGCAAATCACACATGTGGAAGAAAAAGAATGGGCTCCGTTCCATGAAAATGTGATGCGTTTGACTCGCAAAGGAATGAACGCCTTAAATAGCAACACAGCAATACCTTTAGAAGAACGTTGGCATTACTCACAAAATTTAGCACATTGGTTAAACGCGCGTAGTTCTGAAGAGTTGACTCATCTTGAAGGTCTAAAAACAGACATGGATCGCTATTTCTCTCTCATCAAGAAAATGAAAATCGATGAGAATTACCTGTATGAAAAATCAGCAACAGGCACGATTTCTAGAACTTCTGAACTGTTGAAATTGATTTTCCTTTTCCCATTTATGTTATTAGGATTGATTCATTGTGCGCCAGTTTATTTGTTGGTTAAGAAATTCGTTGAGAAATCGTTCAAACGCAAAGTATTTTGGGGATCCGTTAAATTGTTGCTTGGAATGATTGGTCTTGGACTTATTAACATCCCAGTGATTTTCTTATTCGAAGCATTTGTTTACCCAAGTTATTGGCTTGGTTTTCTATACTATACTTTCATTGGATTGTTTGGTTTAGCTGCTTATATGTGGTTCGTCAATTATAAACGTTTCAAAGGAAAAGGCCTAGTATCGAAAGCAGATTTATCGAAGTTTATCGCGAAGCGCAACGAACTATTAGAGAAAATTAAGGTTGAAATACCGGTAGCTTAAACTTATTTCGAATCAGAAACACTCAAAAAGTAGATGATTCCCAATCCTACGAAAAGCGAAATCAAGATATTTGCTAGTGCAATTGCGTAATCTCCTGTCTGGAATAATTGAATCGTTTCGTTACTAAATGAACTGAAGGTGCTGAATCCACCGCAAAAACCTACAACAATAAGAGGTTGAATCCAAGCGTGTTCTTTCAATTGATTCGAAAAAGTGTATACAACCAAGCCTAAAATGATGCAAGCCAGTACATTCGATAAGAAAGTTCCCAACGGAAAATTACCTACAAAAGCTTTCATTGCGCCTTTGCCTATTGCGTAGCGTGCAATGCTTCCTAATCCTCCACCAATAAATATGTAAACAATGTTCATTTGACTTTTTCTGAAAAACGAAGATACAACAATCGATGAACTAGAAAAGCGATAGAACTGCCAACAAGCGCTCCTACGAACACATCTGACAAATAATGTACACCAAGATAGATGCGACTGTACGCGATGATCATTCCGATGAATAGCAAAGGGAAAATCAATTTTGGGTACGCTCTACGTAAAACCAAAAAAACGAAAGTGATAATGGCAAAAATATTTGCAGCATGACTAGAAATAAATCCATATTCACCGCCTTTGTAATATTCACCTGGCTTTACTAGATAATAATGCAACTTTTCTGTTAAGAGTAAATTGTGAGAAGGGCGATAACGCAAGAAAACGTTCTTGAACAAATGTACTGACGTCAAATCTGTCAAAGCAATTGTTAACCCAATCAAGCCCAAAAACAAAAACAATTGATTGCGCGAAAGCGTTTTATATGCAAGATAAAGCAAGATTAAATAAAGCGGAACCCAAGTGATTCGAGCAGAAATCCACCACATCAATTCATCCATAAAAGGATTGTTCCAACCATTGATGGCCAAAACAATTGAGCGATCTATTTCCTCAAGAAATTCAATCATGATTTAAACGTTCCCAAATCAAATCTTTCAGTTCTGTTAAGCCTTTTTCAGCAACTGAGGAAATAAACAAATATGGAATCTTTGGCAAATCTTTTTTGATGTCAGCTATTAATTCATCATCTAACATATCCGATTTTGTAATAGCCAACAAACGTTCTTTGTGCAATAATTCTGGATTGTATTGCTTTAATTCGTTCAACAAGACTTTGTATTCTGCATGAATATCATTGCTATCCGCTGGAATCATGAATAACAACAATGAATTTCGTTCAATATGACGTAAGAAACGTAAACCAAGTCCTTTTCCTAAATGGGCACCTTCAATAATTCCCGGAATATCTGCCATAATGAATGAACGATAATCACGGTATTTTACGATTCCAAGGTTTGGTCGAACGGTTGTAAATGCGTAATCACCAATTTCTGGTTTTGCCGAAGACAACACGGATAAAAGCGTACTTTTTCCTGCATTTGGAAAACCAACCAAACCAACATCGGCTAATACTTTCAATTCTAAAATCTTCCATCCTTCTCTACCTTCTTCTCCCGGTTGAGCAAAACGAGGCGTTTGATTGGTTGGTGATTTGAAATTGTTATTTCCTAATCCACCACGACCACCTGGTTGAATGATTCTTTCTTCACCTTCTTCTGTGATTTCAAACAAAATTTCTCCTGTTTCCATGTCGCGAGCAACGGTTCCTAAAGGAACATCGATGTATTCATCTGCTCCTTGAGAACCTGTTTGAAGATTCGCAGAACCATGTCCACCATGTTTCGCTTTGATGTGTTTCTTGAATTTCAAGTGAAGCAATGTCCACAATTGGGCATTACCACGCACGATGATATGACCTCCACGTCCTCCATTTCCTCCATCAGGTCCACCTAACGGAATATACTTCTCTCTACGGAAGTGAGTTGACCCTCCTCCTCCATTTCCTGAAGTACAATGAATTTTTACGTAATCAACAAAATTATCAGAGGCCATATTCGATTTTTTTTACAAAGATAGGACTATTCAGTCAATAAACTAAAAATGCCAACTTCAATAGAAGCTGGCACCTTAGATATGTATTAAGTATTAGATTGCGTCGATTGCACTAAACAAACGCGCAGTGATATCATCAATTGAACCAATTCCATCGATAGACACAAATTTATTTTGCGCTTGATAGAAAGATTTTACTGGTGCCGTTTCGTTATTGTAAACAGCAATTCGGTTTTTAATAATCTCCGGATTCGCATCATCAGCACGTCCACTTACTTCTGCACGTTTCAATAAACGTTGCATCAATTCGTTTTCTTCCACTTCCAAAGCCAACATCACACGAATTGTTGTGTTCAATTCACTTAAGAAATTATCCAAAGCAGTTGCTTGTGCATTTGTTCTTGGAAAACCGTCAAAAATAAATCCTTTTGATTCTGGATGCTTCAACACTTCTGAACGCAACATATTGATGGTAACCTCATCTGGTACCAACTGACCTTTGTCCATATAGCTCTTCGCCAATGTACCAAGTTCTGTTTCGCCTTTAATGTTCGCTCTAAAAACATCACCTGTTGATAAATGAACTAAACCATATTTTTCAATCAATCGTTCTGATTGTGTACCTTTCCCTGCTCCCGGAGGTCCGAATAAAACTACATTTAACATACTTCTGCGTGAGGTTAATCCTCTTTTAATTGATAAATTTCACGTAAATTTCTTCCCTTTTCATCGTAATCTAAACCATACCCAACAACAAACTTGTTTGGGATAGACATTCCTACTAATTCTGGGGCTTTTTTACCTTTAAAAGCATCTGGTTTGTACAATAAAGTACACACTTTCACTGAAGCTGGACTTTCTGCTTTTAAAAGAGTAATTATCTTATCGATCGTAATTCCTGTATCAACAATATCCTCAAGAATGATCACTTCTTTGTTTTCGATTGAAGCATTCAAACCAATTAATTCATCTACACGTCCTGTTGTTGACATTCCACCATGATACGAACTAACTTTCACAAAAGAAATTTCACACGGAAGTGTAATAGATTTTAAAAGGTCTGCGGCAAACATAAAGGCACCATTTAAAATGGCGATAAAAATGACTTCTTTGCCTTGGTATTCGTCGTTTATACGCGCAGCCAACGTTTTGATCTTCTCTTGAAGTTCGTTTTCGCGGATAAACACCTCGAATGATTTATCGTTTATTTGAATCACCTATTCGCTGAATTTGAGATGCAAAGGTATGATTTTATTAAAAAATCGGTTAAATAATTGTTACTAAACTTATCAACCACTCAAAAAAAGCCCCTTATCTTTGTTGCATGCAAAAAATATGGTACGGACATTCATCTCGTCTTGGGATGGTAGGAGGCGGTCAACTTGGCCGAATGTTTATTCAAGAAGCAATTAATTTTGACGTGCATGTTCATGTACTGGATCCAGATGCAAATGCGCCTTGTAAACATATTGCACACTCGTTTACCCAAGGTTCATTGAATGATTACGACACTTTGTACACTTTTGGTTTAGACAAAGATGTTTTAACTGTAGAGATTGAAAATGTCAATATCGAGGCACTTGAAGCGCTTGAGAAATTAGGAAAGAAAGTGTTTCCACAACCACGTGTTTTGCGTATTATCAAAGACAAAGGCATTCAAAAAGAATTTTACAAAGACCATAACATTCCAACTGCTCCGTTTCAATTGACTGAAAATTTGGAAGATGTAAAACAATTAGCAGATCAATTACCTTTTGTTCAAAAAATGAGAACAGGCGGTTATGATGGAAAAGGGGTGCAAGTGTTGCGTACTGAAAACGATTTTGAAAAGGCCTTTGAAACACCAAGTGTAATTGAAAACATGATTCCATTTGAAAAAGAGATTTCGATTATCGTTGCACGAAATGAAAATGGCGAAATGGCCGTTTATCCAGCTGTAGAATGCGAATTTAGTGAAGAAGCGAATCTTGTTGAGTTCTTATTTGCTCCTGCGGATATTTCTAATGAAATTGAAAACAAGGCCATTGAACTAGCTAAATCAGTTATTGAAAAATTAGAAATGGTCGGTATTTTGGCTGTTGAATTATTCTTAACGAAAGATGGTTCCTTATTGGTGAATGAAATCGCTCCTCGTCCACATAATAGCGGACACCATACAATTGAATGCAATGTGACATCTCAATTCGAACAGCACATGCGTTCTGTTTTAAATTTACCATTGGGATCAACTGAAATACTTCAGGCTGGGGCAATGATTAATTTATTGGGTGAAAAGGGTTATGAAGGCGATGTGTACTATGAAGGTTTAGAGAAATTCATTGGAAAACCTGGTATTCATCCGCATATTTATGGGAAAGCGCAAACCAAATCATTCCGAAAAATGGGCCATGTAACGATTGCAGGAAAAGACCTGATAAAAGTAAAAGAGCTTGCCCTGGAAGTGAAAAATGGAATTCGAGTTCTTTCGAAATAATTTAGGTGCAATGGGTAAAATTTACTAATTTGGCAACTACCAAACTGTCAAACAATTGCGTTTAGTCTTATCTTCATTATTCATTCTGTTTTTTTTGTGCAATGTTTCATTCGCACAGCTATATACATATAAAAATTTTGGGCATAAAGACGGCTTGGCAATGGCCAATGTTACGCTTACACTTCAAACAGAAGATGGATTAATTTGGATTGGAACAGATGGTGCCGGACTCATCTCATACGACGGTCAAGAATTCAAAGAATTTAACCAATCTGGGGTTGATTCAGATCACCATGTAACATCTCTTTTTGAATCGAACAATATCCTTTATTTCACATCAAAATACAAAGGACTTTTTAAGATTGAAAAAAAACAAATATCTCAGGTAGTTACAAAAAACTCAAAGATTGGTGATTTCATTTCTTCATTTAAAAATGGTGATAAATTATTTTTGATTACCACTCAAGGAATTTATAAGGTTGAAAACAAAAGCTGTGTCGAAATTGCTCGATTCCCATCAAAAAATGAGACAATTAAAATAAATTCAATCATCAACATTAACAAAGGAACAATCATTCTTACGAATCAGGGAAATTATTTTTTATCAACCCATTTAGAACGATTATCTCCTTTAAACAATTGGTTACATGTCTCAAAACAATCCGTTGATTTCATCCGATTTGGCGTTTTAAAAGGTGAGAAAATCATTTTCTATAATGACCAATTGACGCAACAGCTCGACTTAATACTCAACGAAAGTCATGGTATTTACCAACTTAATTTTATTTCCATTCCATCTCCCTTAAAAGAGAATGAACGTATTAT
>JBDKHH010000127.1:0-3018 GCA_039797785.1 Bacteroidota bacterium
CAAAAAAATGACGATATCCGTTACACAAATCTTGCAAAAGACAATGCTGTACCAGGCGTACAAGTTGAGAAAACAAAATTAGGTTTGAAATCAGCTGAAATTCAAAAGAAACAATTGCAAAAACAATTGAGAAGCACGAACATCACAGCGCCTTTCTCTGGTGTAATTACAAAGAAATTAGTAGATCTAGGTTCAGTAATTGGTGGTGGATCACAAATTGTTGAAATCACAGATATTTCTTCTTTGAAATTAACGGTTAGTGTTCCTGAGCGCGACATCTTGAAATTTAAATTAGGTCAAGCTGTTTCTATTAAGGCAGATATTTACGGCGATCGTTCGTTCAATGGTAAAGTAACCAATGTAAGTGTTCAAGCGGATAAATCACACAATTTCAAGGTTCAAATCACGGTTAAAAATGCACAACAAGACTTGATGGCAGGAATGTATGGTTCGGTTTCTTTGGTGAATTCAAAAAGCATTACAGCACTAGCAATTCCAAGAAAAGCCTTAGTTGGTTCATCTAAAAATCCGCAAGTTTATGTGATTCGCAATGGAAAAGCAGTATTAACTTCTTTCAACGCTGGAACTTCAGACGGAGAATACATTGAAGTAATCAGTGGACTTTCAAAAACAGACAAAATCGTTATCAAAGGACAAGTCAATTTACAAAACAACTCAAACGTTAAAACGAAATAAGCAACGTCATGACTTTAACAGAATTATCAATTAAGCGACCATCGTTTATTATCGTAATTTTTACGATTCTAATTGGTGGAGGATTGCTCAGCTACAATCAGTTGAGTTACGAATTACTGCCAGATTTCTCCCCTCCCATTTTAACTGTCACAACAACTTATCCTGGTGCTTCTCCAGCAACAGTTGAAAGTCAAGTTTCAAAACCAATGGAAGATGCTTTGAGTGGTTTGGAAAACATTAGTGAAGTAACAGCGTTTTCGTTGGACAATGCTTCCGTTTTATTGTTGGAATTTAAAGCTTCAGCAGACATCGATAAGTCATTGGAAGATGCGCAGCGAAAAATCAACAATGTTCTAAACAATCTTCCTGAAGGTGCGCAAACACCAGTTGTAGCCAAGATTGAACCAAATGCATCACCAGTTCTTCAAGTGAGTGCTGTTGCCAAAAACATGGGCGATCGTGAATTCATGGAATTAATGGATGATCAACTCTTGCCACAAATTAAACAAACGAAAGGTGTTGCTGAAGTTCAGGTAATTGGTGGTGAAAAACGTGAATTCCGTGTGAATGTTGACAAAGATAAAATGAAATTATACGGACTTTCATTATCAGGAATCAACCAAGCAATTAGCTCTTCGAACGTTGAATTCCCTACAGGTAAATTGAAAAACAGTGACGAGCAAATGACCGTTCGTTTAGCTGGTAAATTCAAAACTGTAGAAGATTTAAAAAACCTAATTGTATCTGCGAATGGAACGTCAACTGTTCGTTTATCAGATGTTGCTGATGTTGAAGATGGTTCAGAAGACCAAGTTACTGTTTCACGCTTCAATGGCGTAAATGGTATTGGACTTCGCATCAAAAAACAAAGTGATGCAAATGCCGTAGATATGGCACGAGCAACCAAAGATCGCTTCAAAGAAATTGAAAAGAAATATAAAAAAGAAGGAATCAAATTTACAGTTGCGACGGACACATCGATTCCAACAATTGAATCGGTTGACGCGGTTATTCATGACCTTGAGTTGGCAGTTTTACTTGTGGCTGCAGTAATGTTATTGTTCTTGCACAGTTTACGTAATGCTTTCATTGTATTGATTTCTATCCCTGCATCCTTGATTTCAACCTTCGTTGCAATGTATTTGCTAGGTTATACTTTGAATTTGATGACTTTGTTAGCAATGTCTTTGGTAATCGGTATTTTGGTGGATGACTCGATTGTGGTCTTGGAAAACATCTATCGACACCTCCAAATGGGCAAAAAACGTCGTCAAGCAGCCTTAGATGGTAGAAATGAAATTGGATTTACAGCATTAGCAATTACGTTGGTGGATGTCGTGGTATTCTCACCTGTTGTCTTCATTGAAGGAACAATTTCGGATATCTTGCATCAATTCTCAATTGTTGTGGTTGTTTCCACATTGATGTCATTGTTTGTATGTTTTACCTTGACACCTTGGTTAGCATCACGCTTTGCAAAAGAGGTTGTTTTGAATCCAAAAAATCCATTCCAAGCCATTTTAATTTGGTTTGAAAAACGTGTGACCATCTTTACAGAACAATACGTGAAATTAGTTGGATGGTCATTGCGTCATAAAATCATTATGGGACTTGGTATCATTGCCTTGTTCTTTGGAAGTATGGCAACTATGGGATTAGGAATTGTAGGTTCAGAATTCGTCGCTCAGGGAGATCAAGGAAAATTCATGATTAAATTGAAATACGATAAGAGTACAACTTTTGAGGAAAACAATGCGACAACCTTAGAAATTGAGCAAATGATTTTAGCTCAAAAGGAAATTGTTGACATTGTATTTGCGAATGTTGGTGGACCTAGTTCAGGAATGGGAGCTTCATCTTTTGGTGCAGAAAACAAATCTGAGTTAACAGTTAAAATGAAACCAGGCAAGCAAAAAGAGTATCCAACGATTCAATACATGAATGAAATCCGTAAAAAGATTGAGGATAAATATCCAGGAATTGAGGTGAAAGCCTTGAACATTGGAATGGTTGAATCAGAGGAAGCGCCTATTGAGATTTTCCTTTCATCCGATGATTCTGAATTGTTAATGAAAGAAGCACGTCGATTGAAGGAAGCGATTAAATTAATGGAAGGTGCGAAAGACCCAACAATTTCAACTGACGACGTAACGCCAGAAGTTCGAATAGAACTCGATCGCGAAAAAATGGGGCAACTTGGTTTACCGATTGCAGTTATTGGAATGCAATTGCAGAATGCCTTGACAGGAAACGATGATTCACAGTTCGATGACAAAGGACAAGAATATGACATTCGTGTAATGGTTGACAAATTTGATAGAA
>JBDKHH010000128.1:0-2615 GCA_039797785.1 Bacteroidota bacterium
ACCTCAAGAATACACTCTTGCAAATGATTGCGCAATTTATCATTGGCCATTGGACTTGTACAAATAATCAACTGAGCTTTCGGATGAATTTGCTTTAAATCATGTATGAAATCCACATAAGCTGAAACGAAGAGTTCCTTTTTCTGAATGCCATCATTTTGACCCAATGTCACGCAAACGATTGACGGTTTTGGACCTTTAAACTCCCAATCTTCGCTTTTTTGATTCAGCCCATATTTCTTGTAAACCATCGGCATGGTGAATTTCATTCCGCAGCAACTGCGTGTCAAACCAATTCCTGAAACACCTGTCAATGTCCAATTAGCGTTAAATCGTCGGGCAATCAAAGCGCCATAACTCATGTAGGCATTGTGCTGATCGTACCAATCGCCTTCATCGCAGGAAATCTCACTTAAATCTGAACCATTTCCACAGGTGATAGAATTACCAATGAATTCAATTTCTCGATTGGTTGCCTTGGATATTTTCACCAATTTACTGCAACGAATACCATTTAACTGTAAATAGCCGATTGAACTTTCAGTGTTTTTACAAATCAACACATGATGTCGTTTAAATTGCGCATGCTTACCAAGGTGCAGAATATGATTTGCATCTTTTAGTTTGATACGTTTCGGTTGTTCGTTATCAAAAATAACTTCAATGTAATTGTGATTTCCAAAACGAATTTGATCTGAAAGGAAGATTGTGCATTTTTCGCCAATGTAATCGAATTCAAAATATGTTCCGGGAGCGTAACATTCTAATTTTCGATCTAAACGTTTGACGCGTCCATGTGACTGAATAAGCTCATTACTTCCGCTGTAAAAATTCAATTCTGCAGCATCAACATGTTTTAAATCTCGTCGTGAAAGCAGCAGAAGAAATCCAATAAATAAAGCGTAGATAATATACGTTAATTTCACTTTTTAGTACTTGAATCAGTTTGCTTTCACCTTTTTACGATCGCGCATATTCATAAAAGGAATCTCAATGAATTTGTACATCAAAACCGAAATAAGAATGGTAAAGACCCAATACAATCCAAAGTCAACATACCACGTTGAAGTTGCAACATACTTATCGCCATAATATCCATGAATTGAATTTTTGATGATTGCAATCGCAACTACATTCAAGTTCACCAAATACATCGAATAGGAAATCAAACTGAAATAGGTGATAGGTTTCACCAAAAATGCAGGTCCACTTTTCAAATTGGCAAGCAAAGGCATCAATAAAAATACACCCAATGATTTCATGGTATAAGAGAACACGCTATTGTTGACATCTAGCGAATTATACATTTTAAATTTAGAGTACCACAAAACAACTAATCCAGCAACAGAAAGGAGAATCAACAATTTATTCTGCCAAATTTTTGGATAATAATATGCTAAGAATGAACCCAACACACCAAACATAATAGAATCCAAACGCGGCACAACTTGGTATTCAATATTGAGTTGCAAGTATTTTTTGAATGCCTTTTCTTTCAGTTCATTTCCAAAATCAGAAAAACCAACTGATTGATATAGATAATACCGGTAATACGTAATCGCTGCAATCACTAAAATTGAAACGATAAAAATGGTCCATTTTGTAGAGGTTTTGAATAGAATCAAAGTTCCAAACAATAGCAATGGGATGCTCAAATAAAACCATTCTTCAATACTTAAACTCCATGCTTCAGCAAAGAAAGTAGGTCGTTCAACAAAGAAGTTTTGAATAAAGAAAAAGAAGCGGTATAAATCTTTCGGTAAGTTTTCAGGAACAAGAATCGCTGTGTAAATAATCAACGCAATCAATACAACCATGTAAGCAGGCAGCGTTCGCATCCATCGACGTTTCCAGAAATCTAATAAACCATTAAACGTTGGCTTTTCGCGGTTTAATTGTTTGATTAATATTCCCCCGATTAAAAATCCTGAAAGAACAAAAAAGATAGAAACTCCATCCAATAAAAATTGCTTAAACATCGGTTTAATATCGGCTGGAACAAACAACATACTATGTCCCAAAAGCACCATGAAAATAGCAACGAACCTTAAAATATCTAAACCAAAAACGCGGTTATGAGAAAGATCTAATTTGAAAAGCTGAAGTACTTTATTCATTAACAGATTAATTAAGCAAAAAATGAAAGGTTAGAGGTAAAAGAGGAGCACTCCGAAGAATGCTCCTTTTGATAATTAGATATTTTCAATAATGATTGCAGAAGCACCACCGCCACCGTTACAGATTGCAGCACCACCAATTTTACCACCGTTTTGTTTCAATACATTGATCAATGTTACTACAACACGAGATCCAGAATTTCCAAGTGGGTGACCCAAAGAAACAGCTCCACCGTTTACATCAACTTTCGCTGGATCCAATCCTAAAATTTTCGTGTTTGCCATTCCAACAACAGCAAATGCTTCGTTTAATTCCCAGAAATCAACATCAGCTGTCGTTAATCCAGCTTTATCCAATGCTTTTGGAATTGCTAATGAAGGTGCAGTAGTGAACCATTCTGGCGCATGTGCTGCATCAGCATAACTAACAATTTTCGCGATTGGTTTCAAACCATATTTTTCAACTGCTTCTTTTGATGCTAAAATAACCGCAGAAGC
>JBDKHH010000129.1:0-7432 GCA_039797785.1 Bacteroidota bacterium
GGGACATGTGGATCAATAGTTATTTTGCCAATTGAATTAATTGATTTCAAAGGATTTTGTAATGAAAACTTCAATAATCTAATTTGGGAAACGGCTTCTGAACACAACAATGCATTTTTTACGATTGAAAAAGCAAACGAAGATGGCGAGTTTTCAGAATTGACAACCGTTCAGGGAATGATTAACTCAACTGAATATGTTGATTATTCATACCAAGATTATTCGCTGACAAGAGGCACGAGTTATTATCGATTGTTCCAAACGGATTTAGATGGAACAAAACGCCAATTAAGAACGATTTCAATAGATAATTCATGCAACAAAGAAAATGATATTAAAACATCGTACAATAGTCTAAGTAACGTATTGAATATCTATTATTCATTTTCAAAATCAGAAGAGTTAGATGTTCAAGTTGTTAATTCAACAGGACAAACAATAGCATCAAACACAATTGCTTTCGAAGCGAATGAAAATAAAGTAGATGTGTTTTTAAAAGAGAATCTTGCAACAGGTGTGTATTTTGTGAAGTTGACGAATGCTTCGGTATCGTATACAAGCAAATTCATTGTAGTTAACAGATAATAGTGTTTTTCAAATTACAGTTAGGTATGAAACAAGCAATCATTATTCCAATCATTATTATCATTCCAATGGAGTGAGAATTGCTTGTATTCAAAAAAGTCAGCCTTTCTCATTCATTTGGGGAAGGCTTTTTTAGTTTATGTAAATTTTTAAATGATGTATTACACAGATGAAACAATCGTTTTTTTGAACGGTGAGTATGTAAAAGCAAAAGATGCGAAAGTAGGTTTGTACAATCAAACAATGCACTATGGTAATGGCGTGTTCGAAGGAATTCGTTCGTATGAGACTCCAGACGGAACGCGAATTTTTAAAGCAAAAGAGCATTATGATCGCTTGCATTATTCAGCAGATAAGATGCATATTTCATTGCGCTATTCTTCTGAGGAATTGGAACAAATCACGTATCGCTTATTGGAATTGAACGGTTTGAGCGATGCCTACATTCGTCCCTTGGTCTATCTTGGAGAGAACATGTCGCTAACACCTACAGATGAAGTGAATGTCGTTATCATGGTTTGGGAATGGGGAAAATACCTTGGTGATAAAATGTTGAAGGTGATGCTGTCTTCCTACCAACGCCCAAATCCAAAAGCATGTCACGTGCAAGCAAAAGTTGTTGGACATTATACAAACAGCATTTTGGCAACAACAGAAGCGAAACAAAAAGGATTTGACGAAGCTTTATTGACAGACATCAATGGAAACGTTGCAGAAGGACCGGGTGCCAATTTCTTTTTTGAAAAAGACGGAAAATTGGTAACGGCCCCTTTAGGAAATATCCTTTCTGGAATTACGCGCGCAACAGTCTTCGAACTTGCACAAGAACTTGGAGTTGAAATTGAAGAACGTTTCTTTAAACCTGAAGAATTGTTAAACGCAGATGCAGCATTTTTCTGTGGAACAGCGGCTGAAGTAATTGGAATTGAACAATTCAATGACTATCGTTTTCCAATGAATTGGGAAGATACAAACAGTTATTTAGTGCAGCGCATGTACAAACGCAGAGTTGCTACCAACGAATACCAACACGTTTATTTATAAATCATGGAATTAAACAAGTACAGTAAAACAATCACGCAAGATGAAACACAACCTGCTGCTCAAGCGATGTTGTATGGAATTGGTTTCACAGATGAAGATTTTGACAAAGCCCAAGTTGGAATCGTAAGCACAGGTTATGAAGGAAATCCGTGTAATATGCACTTGAATGACTTGGCGAAAAAAGTAAAAACATCTGTTGTAGATCAAGAATTGGTTGGTTTGATTTTCAATACAATTGGCGTAAGTGATGGCATTTCTAACGGAACAGAGGGAATGAAATATTCACTGATTTCACGTGATATTATTGCTGATTCGATTGAAACGGTTGTCAATGCGCAATGGTACGATGGTTTAATCGCAGTGGTTGGTTGTGACAAAAACATGCCTGGTTCGATTATCGCCATGGGAAGATTGAATCGTCCTTCGATCATGGTGTATGGTGGAACGATCCATTCAGGAAAGTGGAAAGGTGAATCCTTAAATATCGTTTCGGCCTTTGAAGCTTTGGGCAAGAAATTCAATAATACCATCACTCCGGAAGATTTCAAAGGGGTAATAAAAAATGCGTGTCCCGGAGCTGGTGCTTGTGGTGGAATGTACACAGCGAATACAATGTCATCGGCAATCGAAGCGTTGGGAATGAGTTTACCCTACAGTTCTTCGAATCCCGCGCTGAGTGACGAAAAACAAAAAGAATGTGAAGCAGCTGGAAAAGCAATGCGTTTGTTACTTGAAAAGGACATCAAACCGCGCGACATTATGACCATGAAAGCCTTTGAAAATGCAATAACGATGACGCTGGTGTTGGGTGGTTCCACAAATGCTATACTTCATTTGATTGCAATGGCACATTCAGTTGGACTGAAATTAACGGTAGATGATGTGCAACGCTTTAGCGACAAAACACCCGTTTTAGCTGATTTGAAACCGAGTGGAAATTACCTAATGGAAGATCTTCATCGAGTTGGAGGGGTGCCAGCGGTCATGAAATATTTACTGAAACTAAATTTGCTTCACGGCGATTGCCTTACCGTAACTGGAAAAACAGTTGCTGAAAACCTGGAAACGGTTCCCGATTTGATGGATGGACAACAAGTCTTCCATGACATCAGTAATCCAATTAAAGAAACAGGGCATTTGCAAGTGCTGTACGGAAATTTGGCGGAAGAAGGATCTGTCGCAAAAATCAGTGGTAAAGAAGGCGAATATTTTGAAGGAACGGCTGTCGTGTTTGACGATGAATATTCAGTAATTGACGGCGTACGTGAAGGTAAAGTGAAAGAAGGATCTGTCGTTGTCATTCGTTATTGCGGACCAAAAGGCGGACCTGGAATGCCAGAAATGTTAAAACCATCTTCTGCAATCATGGGCGCGGGATTAGGTGCTTCCGTTGCTTTAATCACAGATGGTCGTTTTTCGGGAGGAACACATGGATTTGTTGTTGGACACATTACACCAGAAGCATTTGACGGGGGAACGATCGCACTTGTAGAAAATGGCGATAAAATTTCCATCGATGCAACGAAAAACACATTGACGCTTCATATCGCTGATGAGGTTTTAGCAGAAAGAAAAAGAAATTGGATCCAACCGGAAATGAAAGTGAAACAAGGAGTTTTATACCGCTACGCCAAATGTGTAGCAAGCGCTTCAGAAGGTTGTATAACAGATAAATAAGAAATGATGAAAAGTAGAGGTGCAGAAGCAGTGATGCGCTGTTTAGAACAAGAAGGAGTAACAACCTTATTTGGTTATCCAGGAGGCGCAATTATGCCGATTTATGATGCGTTATACGATTTTAAAGATACAATTCAACATGTGTTGGTGCGACACGAACAAGGTGCAATTCATGCAGCGCAAGGTTACGCGCGAACTTCTGGAAAAGTGGGCGTTTGTTTTGCAACATCGGGTCCGGGAGCAACCAACTTAATTACTGGTTTGGCCGATGCCATGATTGATTCAACTCCAGTGGTTTGTGTTACAGGACAAGTAGCATCACATCTATTGGGAACGGATGCTTTTCAAGAAACCGATGTAATTGGAATTTCAATGCCTGTTACCAAATGGAATATTCAGGTCACGAAAGCGGAAGATATTGCACCGGCATTGGCAAAAGCATTTTACATCGCACGAACTGGTCGAACAGGTCCGGTTTTGGTTGATATTACAAAAGACGCGCAATTTGGAATGGTAGATTTTGTCTATGAACCGTGCACGTCGATCAGAAGTTATAGCACTAAGCCAACAATTGATACGGCAGTTTTGAACGTAGCAGTGGAATTGATCAATTCGGCGAAGCGTCCTTTTTTAGTTGTTGGACAAGGAATTTATTTATCGAATGCTGAGCAAGCGTTAATCGAATTTGCTGAAAAAAGTGGAATTCCTGTTGCTTCAACTTTATTGGGCTTGGGAGCTTTTCCTACAAATCATGAACAATACGTTGGCTATTTAGGAATGCATGGAAATTATGCGCCAAACGTTTTGACCAACGAATGCGATGTCTTAATTGCTGTTGGTATGCGTTTCGATGATCGCGTAACAGGGGATGTTTCGCGTTATGCCAAGCAAGCGAAAGTGATTCACATCGATATCGATAAAGCAGAATTGAATAAAATCATTCCTGCAACGGTTGCGCTTCATGCGGATGCACGAGAAGCATTGGTTTTATTGACAAAAGCGGTAGAAGCAAAAAATCATGGACAATGGTTGCAGCAATTCAAAGACTTGGAAGCAATTGAAGCGAATGAAATTGTTGATGAGGCAATTCATCCAACGAGTGATGAATTAAAAATGGCCGAAGTAATCCATTTATTGTCTGAACAAACCGAAGGAAAAGCAATTGTAGTAACGGATGTCGGACAGCATCAAATGGTTACGGCACGTTATTACAAATACAAAGGTCAACGCAATAATGTCACTTCTGGTGGTTTGGGAACAATGGGCTTTGGTTTGCCAGCTGCGATTGGTGCAAAATTGGGAAATCCAAGTCAAACGGTTGTTGCGATTATTGGTGATGGCGGTTTCCAAATGACCTTGCAAGAATTGGGAACGATTTTACAAGCAAAAGTTGACGTGAAAATTATGGTGCTGAACAATAACTTTTTAGGAATGGTGCGCCAATGGCAACAATTGTTCTTCGATCGTCGCTATTCATTTACGGAAATTGTAAACCCAGATTTTTGTGCAATTGCCAAAGCGTATTCAATTCAAACGCTCAAGATTACTGAACGACATGAACTTGAAAATGGCTTAGAGGAAATGCTGCAATCGGAAGGTGCATTTTTCTTGGAGGTTGTGGTTCAGCAAGAAGAAAACGTATTCCCAATGATTGAAACAGGCGCTTCGGTATCAGAAATCAGATTAAACTAAGAACATGGAAAAGATCTTTAATATATCCGTCTTTACGGAAAACAGAATTGGAATATTGAACCGTATCACCATCATTTTTACGCGTCGCCATTTGAACATAGAAAGTATTACGGCTTCAGAATCGGAAGTGAAGGGTGTTTACCGTTACACGATTGTGGTGAAAACGGACGTGGAGCAAGTGAAAAAAGTGGTTGGACAAATTGAACGACAAGTGGAAGTTCTAAAAGCGTTTTATCATGCAGATGAAGACGTTGTTCATCAAGAAATTGCCTTGTATAAAATCCCGACGCAAGCTTTTTTAAAAGGAGAAACAGAAAGTGTGATTCGCGAACACAATGCACGAATTCTTGCGGTAGAAGAAGCCTTTATCATCATTGAAAAAACGGGTCAGCCAAAAGAATTAGATCAACTGTTTGAAGATTTAGATCAGTTTGATGTGCTTGAATTTGTGCGCTCTGGACGCGTGGCGATTTCCAAGCCAATGAAAACACTTAAAACATATTTACACGAATTAGAACATTAATAAAATTGACATGAAAAATTACTTTAATCAACTTCCATTTAGGAAACAAATCGAACAGTTAGGGAAATGTGAATTTCTTCCGAAATCTGAATTTGAAAACGGAGTTACGGCTTTATTGAATAAAAAAATCGTCATTGTAGGATGTGGCGCTCAAGGATTAAACCAAGGATTAAATATGCGCGATTCTGGTTTAGATATTTCGTATGCCTTGAGAAAAGAAGCGATTGAACAACAAAATACCTCATGGCAAAATGCAACGAAGAATGGTTTTCAGGTTGATACCTACGAAAAGTTGATTCCAACAGCTGATGTTGTGTTGAATTTGACTCCCGATAAACAACACACATCTGTAGTCAATACATTAATGCCTTTGATGAAAAAAGGAGCGACCTTGTCATATTCACACGGTTTTAACATTGTGGAAGAAGGCATGCAAATTCGTGAAGATATCACCGTAATCATGGTTGCTCCAAAATGTCCTGGAACAGAAGTACGCGAAGAATACAAACGTGGTTTTGGTGTGCCAACATTGATTGCAATCCATCCAGAAAATGATCCACAAGGAATTGGCTATAACCAAGCGAAAGCGTATGCCGTGGCAACTGGTGGACATAAAGCCGGCGTGTTGTTATCTTCGTTTGTCGCCGAAGTAAAATCTGATTTAATGGGTGAACAAACGATGTTGTGCGGTTTATTGCAAACGGCTTCTGTCTTGTGTTTTGATCAAATGCTTAAAAATAGGGTGGAACCAACTTATGCAGCTCATTTGATTCAATATGGTTGGGAAGAAATTACTGAAGCATTGAAACAAGGTGGAATTACACACATGATGGATCGCTTATCGAATCCTGCCAAAATTGAAGCATTCGAATTGTCTGTTGAGTTGAAATTCATTCTACGTCCGCTCTTTGTGAAACACATGGATGATATTTTAAGTGGAGCTTTTTCACAACGCATGATGCTCGATTGGAAGAATGGCGATGTTGAATTGTTGGAATGGCGACGTCAAACCGGCGAAACTGCTTTTGAAAAGACAAGTGCGAGCAGTGAAAAACTGACGAATCAACAATATTTTGATCATGGAACCTTGCTCGTGGCTTTCGTGAAAGCTGGTGTTGAATTGGCGTATGAAACAATGACGAAATCAGGAATTAAAGCTGAATCGGCATATTATGAATCTTTGCACGAAGTTCCGCTAATTGCAAACACGATTGCACGTAAAAAGTTGTTTGAAATGAATCGCATTATTTCCGATACAGCCGAATATGGTTGCTATTTGTTTTATCATTCTTGTGTTCCATTATTAGAAGGTTTTATGGCAAAGTGTCCTGAAACGATAATAGGTACAGCTTTCAGTACGTCAAATGAAGTGGACAATTTGGAATTAATTGCCGTCAACAAATCAATCCGTTCGCATGAGATTGAACACGTGGGAGATTATTTGCGTCAAGCGATGACCGACATGAAAACGCTCAATTGAAATGGATTTAGTTAATCAAATAGACAAAGCGTACGAGACACTTCAATCAGTCGTCACTGAAACGCCTTGTAGTTGGAACATGAACTTATCCGAACAAATAGGTGCAACTATCTTTTTGAAACGAGAAGATTTACAAGTGGTGCGTTCGTATAAAATTCGTGGAGCATACAATAAAATTCACTCGTTGGATGAAACGCAAAAATCGCAGGGAATCGTGTGCGCAAGTGCAGGGAATCATGCGCAAGGTGTCGCCTTTTCGTGTAATCTATTGAACATCCACGGTACGATTTTCATGCCGACCACAACGCCAAAACAGAAAATTAAGCAAGTTGAATTGTTTGGAAAGGGAAATGTGACAATTGTATTAGCAGGCGATACCTTTGACGATGCTTACAAAGAAGCAATCGTATTTTGTGAAAAGAATAACAACG